>JAHHHZ010000013.1:0-300000 GCA_019359095.1 Pleurocapsa minor HA4230-MV1
AGTCGGTAATGGATTCACAAGGACGTGTAGTCAACACTTGGGCAGACATCTTAAACAGAGCTAACCTAGGTTTTGAAGTAATGCACGAACGTAATGCACACAACTTCCCTCTTGACCTTGCTAGTGGTGACTCTGCTCCTGTAGCACTAACTGCTCCTGCTATCAACGGTTAATACCGAAACTTGAGACACAGGTAACAAGATAATCAATAGTTGAGCATAAAGCGTCTCTCTAGTTTAGAAGGGGCGCTTTATTTTTAAGACAGCAATGAGTCAATGAATCTAAACCTACCACCAAAATTCAACGAGAATAAATAATCATGTTTCTAACTTCCCTATTGTTAATCTGTTTAATAGCAGTCACAGTTATTACAGAACAAAAGCCTTCTATCGTTGAGCAAGAAGAATTAATTCCTATTCCTGTTCGCACAGATAAAACTAAAGGTTAAACGTCAAATAAATATCAAATAAAGCTTGATTGAGATTGTATTTCTCCAACATATACTGCATACTGCTTAAACACTTATGGCGATCGCTATAAGTGTTTAATTTTTTTAAATATTATCAGCTCAGATATAGGAGTTGGATCTGTTCATTTTTCTGACCAAATTATGGGAAAAATCGCAGGATCGGTATAGTCAGGGAGTCCATTGGCTTGTTTACGACATAAACTATCTAAAAAGTGATGGATTTGTTTGCCATTGTTCCAAAAGGTTTGATAGCGATTTTCACCATCTTGGACGTTCATTACTACTACCCTACGCATGATTTTACTGCGATTTTCATAGCTGCCATGAATCAAGGAGGAATGATGAAAACTAATTTGTCCTTTTTTGAGTATTATGGGAATTTTGTGAAATTCTTGTCCTTGCTGCTTAAATTCTCGCTCAATTTCTGCATGGTTATCATAGTTAAAACCTCGCATTTGATCGGTTTTTGACCATTTATGACTGCGATCGATCACTACTAAAGGGCCTTGTTCTTCGGTAACATCATGAAGAGGAATCCAAGCTGTTAGTAATTTATTAGAAGTGCAATTTGAATGATAAGAACAATCTGTATGCCAGCCAACTTTTGTCGTATTTGGCTGATTAGGTTCTTTACTGACTAATTGATCTTGGAAATATCTGACTGTATCGGTATTCATTAACCTAGCTGCGATCGCGCCAATGATTGGTTGTAAAGATAGTTGCCTAAAAGCTAGATTTTGGAAAGAAATATATTCATTGTTACGTACTGCTGAGCGATCTCCTGGCTGCCAATTTCTACAACCTGCGATCGGTATTTCCGCATCTTTGTTGCCACTATATAATTCTTCACTGGCAATAAATAAAGCATCAATCAAATCTTCGGCAAGGATTTTGGGGGTAACAAACCAACCATGTTCTTGGAAGAATTTAAGATCCTCTACTGATGGTAAAAGTTGCTGCTGCTTTTCATTAAGATGAAATTTTTTTAATTGTCTATTTTCGTTAGCAAATGATAACAATAAATTTAAAGTTTTATTAGTCATTAATTTTAAATTTTAGTTGTATAAATTAGCTGTACTATGTTAAAGACTATTGGCAGGCACAAGAACTTTTTCTTGCAAAGTAAACTTCAAGAACAGAAAGAAAGTTTTAAATTTAAATATTAATAACTAATCTCAATTGAGAGTAAATTTAATTTAAATTATTTAATCAGATATACAAAAAACTGTTTAAATTGACGCTTATTATTAATAATCAATATCAATAATAACATAAATGACACAATATTTTATTTTTCGGTTAAGCCAAAAATAGTTTAGGTTAGGCATTAATCGAATTTAGCTAGAAAAATTACAGTTAAAAGAATCTTCTTTGATTAATTCCAAATTAGCAAGATCAGAAGTATTTCAACAGTAACTATAGTAATTAGCTATTGTTGAAAATTTTATTAGTTACTGAACTTAGTTAGGTTACCTAAAATAACAATCCCACCAGGTAAAAGATGGTTATAACTCAATCAAGTTTTTTGCTATCAATTGCTTCTGCTCTGGCAAGTTCCACTTCGTGTAAATGCTCTGAAGCCCAATTGCAAAGGGTTTTAAGTGGTTTGACAAGTGTTTTTCCTAGGGGAGTCAAAGAATATTCCACCATTGGCGGTACAACTGGATAAACCTGGCGATGAATCAGTCCACTGTTTTCCAGATTGCGCAGGGTTTGAGTTAACATTTTTTGCGACACTCCCCCAATTTCACGGTGTAATTCGCCATATCTTCTGGTATTTCTCGACAGTGACAAAATAACTAATGCCGTCCACCCAATTAATTTTCAAATCCATATTCCATCAATAGTAGTAGTGTGGGCAATGCCCACGCTACTTAAATGAACCCAATATTTTAGCCTAGACGCGCTACTACTAAGTTTCTTATTACTTTTGAGAAGCTGATTATCTTTACGGTGCTGAAGCAACAGATCACCTTGTTGATTGACAATCAGAACAGCAGCTCCAGGAATAATTAAGGGACGATGCCCAACTAGTGAGCGAAGTTCTTGAACATAGCCCATTTGTAACTTACCTATTGTAATTTTGACTGAATCATCCTAACTTAACTTAACGCGATCGCTTTTTACGCTTAAAAGTCAACACGATCATTGAAAAATTTGCAGAATTATTATTAGGCTTTAGCGACTTCATTACCCTGATTTAGTAGCGCCCAACTCACAAAAACAATGGATAGAATTGCCAGTCCAGTTCTGAACCAATGCCAGTTTGACCAAATTACTATTTTTTCCGAGATGTCACCAAGATCCATAGTCTGACTCAAAAACTCTGCATTTGCACCAGCGAAGTAAATGGGAAAAGTAATTGTACAGATAAACAGAGAAATTAAGCCTAAAATTAACGGCAATCGGCTGCTAGGGGATGACTTCCATGCTGTCGCTAAGGCTACAATCAGCATTAATAATGACACCATATTTAAGGGAATCATGATAGTTGGAAATCGAAAAAAGTTCTCGTTCATCCATGATAAGAACATACTGGGTTGTGCTGCCTGCCAAAAGTTAACGACAGCAACAGCAATAAATAACAAAGCGCCTGAATACAAACTCAAGGCAATCAGTGTTAGCACTTGAAAGATGGTCGAAATCTTCGTCATAATAACTCCTCTTAATTTGCTTTGCTTCCACTACATCAAAGCTCGCTGAGGCTCTGACAGGGTAACTTGGACAGTAATCTTACCGTCATTAAGCAACCAAGGACGAATAGTAAAAGTACGAGCGCCACTGCTATGCATAGGATCGGCCTGGGCAATACTTTGGGCTTCTTCGACTGAACTGGCTCTGTAGATCAACAAGCCATCTCCTTCAAAATATTGACCGTCATCCGTCCAAAGTGGCCCTGCGCCAAATAATACATTGCGGTTTTCTAATTCTCTTAAGTAGGCTCGATGCTCAACGAGATTTTGCTTGACAGAATCTAAGTTCTTGGCGATGGAAGTTACAACATAAAGCTGCATCCGTAGGGAATTACCTGAACTTTCGATAATTTTTTGGGCTTTAACGCGATCGCTCATTTTTCTTACTTTTAATATATTTGTAACTTTAGGCAATTTGTGGCAACACATCTTGAAACAAGATTTGTTGTAATTGCGCACCTTCGGATCGACTCCAATCTTGTGCTAATTCCGCCATCATTGTATTGGTTGCCGTTAGCACTACGCCTTCGCGCTCCATGCGTCGTCTCGACATTTCTTCTGAAAGCTCAAAAGGTGATCCTGACGCATCCATTACAGCTTGAACTTGATAGCCCTCTTGGCACGCACTGATTGCAGGGAAAACTAAACAAACATCGGTAGTCACTCCCGCCATAATCAAATTTTTGCGTCTTGTGGCTTCAACGGCTGCTTTGAAGTTTGGATCATTCCAAGCGTTGACAATACCTGCGCGTTTGATGCGAGTTTCAAAAGCTGCTGGCAGAATCTCAGCTAATTCTGGTAAGAGCGCACCCTGAATATTTTCTTCTTGACTACTAGTAAGAATCACGGGAATGTTGAGAATTTTCGCTGTCTTTGCCAGAGCTAGAGTATTTCGTTTAACCACTTCTAGAGGTATGTTGTGGATCAATTTCATTGTGCCAATCTGGTGATCGATTAATAACAATGCTGAGTTTTCCGCTGTGAAGATACTACTCATTTCCTTCTCCTATCGGTTTTGTATTTTGTGTTTTGCAAATGATTGAATGTTTTGATTATCGATTCTTAACAGTTAAAAGCGCAAGTACGTACATAAAAATGCTATACATACATATTTGTATGTATAAACTTCCCAGCTATGACTATCAAAGGCTCAAATAATGTTTTAGATTCACATCCTTATCTGCGTCAGACTCTCGATTTGGTCGCGGATAAGTGGGTTGTTGCAGCTTTGTATATTCTTTCTCACGGGACAAAACGTTATGGAGAAATGCAAAGGGAAATCGGCAATATCTCACAGCGAATGCTGACTCGGACACTGAGAGATTTGGAACGAAATGGGCTAGTGCATCGCCAGGTATATCCTGTTGTACCGCCAATGGTGGAGTATTCTTTGACTCCGCTGGGTGAAACGCTCAATGAAGTATTGAAAGCTCTTTGTGATTGGTCAACGGATAATTTTCAGCAAGTGGAAACTGCAAGAGCAATTTATGATGAGGCAAAAAAGCAATGAAGTTATGGTGAAGCGATCGCATTTTCCTATAGTAACTACTTGACTTGACCAAAACGGCGATTCAATTTTTCCTACTTTCTCATTCTTGACGATACATTCGGCGATTTTGGCTAGTATATAATGCCTTTCATTTGTCTATATTTAGGTAATACCACATATTTCTTAATTCATGCTTTTGTTTGCCTTGGCACAAAGATCATGATATACGTAGTGAATTATGTTTAACCTAACATTTTCCTGAGTCATTTTAACGAGTGCATAGTGATGAGATAATTCCAACATAAAATTTATGAAAGGTTGGCTGCACCAATGAAAAAAAAGCTTTTCCCAAAATTGACTGCTCTACTTTGCTTAACCGCTGTGCTATCAATGATTGGTAGTGATCGATTAGAAGAACAGTTCAACCGCTCTAGCTATTCTGCCCAGCAAGCTATTGACACTAGTTCTCAGTCAACTGTTCTTCCAAAAACTCGTAGCGTTTTCAATAATTCTAATCTGGCACTAAGACAATCGCTTCAAGATGTGCGTTATCTAGAACTTAGCGAATCAATTAAAAGTTTTTTAGCAACGCTTGACAAAACCCAACGCGCCGCTGTAGTTGTTCCCTTTGATAATCCCTTTCGCACCCGATCCTTTTGTTATGTACTCGCCCGATGTAAAGACGAGTTTGTCGGCTTAAAAATGTCAGCGCTCAATTCAACGCAAAAAATAGCGTTAAACAACCTGTTGATGAAAAGCTTTAGTGGTTCTGGCTATTCGAGAGCTATTCAAACAATGAATCGCGAATGGCTTGTCGAAGAGATGGAAAATGCCCATCGCGCTGATCCTAAGAAATATCCCACAGTGGGGAGTCCTTTGGTTCCTGAATGGACGCCACCGCCAAAGCGCGCTGCTCCTGATTACTATATCGCTTTCTTTGGGCAGCCTGCCTCCATGCACCCCTGGGGGCTACGCTTTGAAGGTCATCATCTTAGTTTGAATCTGACTTTTGGGGGTGAAGGTTCGCAGCATAAGGTAGGGACTTCACCAATGTTTTTTGGTTCTAGTCCAATGATCGTTCCAGCAAGTCCAAAAACAGCAGAAGGGCAGACTGCCTATCCTCGATGGTACCAGGAAGAAGGTCAGCAATCGCTCAATCGCGAAGCTTGGCTAGCCCGTTCATTCTTAAATGCTTTAGATGCTTCAACTCTCAAGCCTGGCAAGTGGTCAGCGTTGCCCGATGTTGTTTTAGCTGGCGGTACAGATGTTCCGCTAGACGCCTCAAGTTATCTAAAGAATGAGAAGGTGGGCATCGCCGTTGCCAATTTAAGTCCTCTGCAACAAGACTTACTTTATGAATTTGCCCTGGAGTTTTTACAATTACAGGCAAGCCAAAATATCAATATAGATGACTTTAAGGCCAACTTAGCTAACTCACGCGTTTGGTGGTTTGGTAATAAGAAAGATGATCGAGCGGCTCTTTATTTTCGTATTCAGAGCGATCGCTATTTGATTGAGCTGTTACAGTCAGACACTTTTGGCGTCTCCAGTGAAGTAGAATCCAACCACGTACATGCCTCATTTAGAGACTTAACTAATGATTGGGATCATAACTCTTTAGGGGAGCATTTACGCCAGCATCACCATGACGAAGCACTTATTCGTTAAAACGTTAAGATTTCAAGATTGGGGTACCTCAGCCGAATGCAGAAAGCCAATCCTCTGATAACGCAAGTTCGGAGTTACAGTTTGTTTACGCAAAACCGAACATTTTTAGCTAGAAGACGATGAGCGATCGCATTTTTCTAGAGTAACTACTTGACTTGACCAAAACGGCGATCGCGCTGTTGAAAAGCGACTATAGCTCGATCAAACTGCTCATGATTAAAATCTGGCCAGAGAGTATCGGTCACATAGATTTCAGTGTAGGCTAGCTGCCACAGCATGAAGTTACTCAAGCGCATTTCCCCACTGGTACGAATCAAGAGATCGGGGTCGGGACTAGCAGCAGTATAGAGATGTTGAGAGATAATTTGGTCATTAATAGAGTCGGCAGATAGTTCACCCTGCTGGACTTTTTCAGCGATCGCTTTGCAGGCATGAATCATTTCGTGACGACTACCGTAGTTGATTGCCACATTAAAAAATACGCCTTGATTATTTTTTGTCCGCTCCATTGAGCGATACATTTCCTGTTGTAGGGAAGAGGGTAAAGGCGTTAAATCTCCAATAAAATTAATGCAGACTTCTTCTGCTTCCATCTCCTTTAATTCTTTCTGCAACAGCCTTTCAAATAAGCTCATCAAGAAGTTAACTTCTCCTGTGGGGCGACCCCAATTTTCCGTCGAAAAAGCATAAGCAGTTAAAGTTTTTACCCCTAGATCTTTACAGTAACGCAACATCTCCTTCAGGGCATTAGCACCCCTGCGATGTCCTTCAATGCGCGGTAAACCCCTTTGTGTTGCCCAGCGACCATTACCATCCATAATTACAGCAACGTGGTTCGGCAATTTAGCTTGGTTAGTTTGGTTAGTTTGGGTTAATAGATTAGTTACTAATTGAGCTGTCATAGAAATTATTTTAAGTTAAGGACGATTAAACTAAATAAGAAGTTGCTACTTAGAAAATGATTACTTTAGGCTGATTGTATTCAACACTATTGTTCCCGAAAAAATCTGGAGTCGCACAGCACGAGTGCAAATATTCTGGAGTTAATTGACTACTCCAATACCACATTCGTTTTAAAACCCAAATAAAAGTGTAAATCAATTCGCCTCGACATAAGACTGACCAAGATTGCCAATTTAAAATAGACATCATACGTTGAAACGTAGATTTGATCTCCGCTGGAGATTTAATTGTTGATTCATAGGATACAGGCAAGATAGTATGAATTTGGCTAAGAAGATAGCAAATTAACTGTTCTGTACCATCGGGATAGAGCCACATTCCCATTCCCCAGAATTTTGCCAGGTGATTAACTTCGTCCTGTAACAATTCACTCAAGACTTGTTGGGTTGTTCCTGTTGTGTGAGACATCAGCCACAGGTATAAACAGGCTGCACCATATTCTGTGATCACCCGATGTAAACCGTGTTGATATAAATCTTGGTAGGGATTTGTCCAGGCTTGATAGCTTTTGGCAGTTTGTACTTGAGGGGTAATTGATTCAGTTGCTAGCATTTGATAGAGCTTGGTTAAAGCTGGAGTGTGTTGACGCTCTTCTTTTTCCCACAAGCCTAATTCAATGATTGTGCCATCATCTGCGACTATTCCCCCCACTAACCGCGCCATACTGGGATGAATTGGTTCAAGATACTGTCTACTAGTTTGGGTATATTCTCTGATGGGTGCTTCCGTGTCCAACGCACCTTTAATAATCGACAAAAAAATATCCAATTCTAGACCAATAACTTGTTCTGGATGGATATCTTGCCAATTGATGTTAGACCATTTACGGGGTTGTGGATTGAGAAACTGCTGGGGTAAATCCTCTAGGCGATCGCCTAATTTTTGACAACTTAAATATCGCTCGATTAAATAATTAATCCTAACTTTGGTCTGAAAAAAATTAGGACGAAAACAAACTTCTCCCGCTAAATCGATTGCTGGTTGATACATAGACTTATTGCTGACTATTTCCTCAAAAACTCTGTTTTACTTACTTGAAATTTAGCTTAAGTAAATTCCCGTAGTTTGTCTGTCGGAAAAAGTCGGGAGTTGTGAGGCGGAAAAAGTCGGCAAGTCAAAATTTATTGTAATACTCAATAATTTTATTGGAATACTCATTATTTTATAGTTGTCATAAATCTTTACTACAAATAATTAATATTTTTGAGGTTTGATTGAAGATCCTCACAAATTCTTCAAATTTAAAAACTATTATTTAGATCAGATTGAAGCGAGGAAAAATTATGCCGCCTAATTACTAGCCCAAAATTGACTCAACAGACTTATAAGATACTCTGTTATTACTTCAATTCTACTTATAATCTAGTATTTTCATAATTAAATATCAAATAAATATCAAATACACTTAATACTTTTGTAAAAAACTTGGTTTAAATAATTATGGAAAACTCAAATAGCTGTCCTTGTTGCTCCACACCATTACTACATCATTTTGGTAATAATCGCGAGTATTGGTTCTGCCGACACTGCTGGGCAGAAATGCCAAATGTAGAAATGCTCAAAGACACAAAACATCAGTCAGCTTTCAAAATTATTAATTTATCAACTAGCTTTTCTAGATTGAAAAAACCTGTCTTAGCAAGTTAGCAATTATTCATGTTTAAAATCCTGGAGGAAAAGCTAAGTTCATGCATAGAACTATCAATGAATCACAAATTGAAAGACATCAACAGCAGCAAAATCGTTTAAATTCTAAGCTAAATGAACGATTAGAATATTCAGATGTCTACTTCAACCGAGATTCCCAAGGATTTTTTAAACATCTGTCTGTTTGCGATCAAAAACAATTACTAGAAAGGCTAAAATTAATCTACTCTCAAATTCTCTTTGATTATTTTTCTCCTGAAAACAATACGAATAGTTTAATAGATCGTTTTGTAGAAGAAGCTTTCTTTGTCAACTTACCAATGAATAAAGTTGTCGAGATTCACCTAGAATTAATTGAAAACTTAGAACGCCAACTAAGATTTGAAGGACTGCATATTGACTATCTTAGTGACTTTCGCCTCACTCTAATTGATGTCATTGCTCATTTAGGCGAAATGTATCGTAGTGTAATTTGTGAAAAATGTTTACAAGATTGATTTTAAATTACTGAGAGAAATTTAGTATTTTTGTCTTCACAAATTCTTCAAACTTTATTGCTAACCTATCAATACCAAAGCAAAATTAATTTGATAAATTACTTAGATTAAGAGTAGGAGATGAGTGTAATGGAAGAAGCTAGTAAAACTTGGTGTCCAGCGATTGAGTTGAATGAGACTGAAAAAGATTTAATTCTCAAGGCAGAAATCCCTGGGGTTGAAATCAAACACCTAAACATCAGCGCCGATCCAGAATTAATTTCAATTTCGGGACTTCATAACCATCACAAGTCCTCAACTGAACAAGAATTAATTCCTTCTCAACTTCACTATGGGCAGCTTGACTGTAGTGTTCCCCTGCCAAAATCAGTTCAAGTAAACTACGTTAGAGCTGAATTGATTGATGGAGTTTTAACGATCACTATGCCGAAAGTAAATACAGCCAACTTTGTCAGAAGCTAGCACATAGCAATCAGATCGCCTCATCTGATCGCCATGAATAGTGAGGAAGTTGTGAACTTCAGAAGTCTGAGGTCTAAACGATGAAAGTACATGATAGATCATTTAATTTAACACCAATACTAATAGGATTTTCTCTGTTATTAATTGGAGTAGCTCAAATTACTGTTCTGCGGGCGTTGACCAAAGTAATTCTGCCAACTTCAATCAAATCACCTGCTGTAGAGGAAATACAAGCAGCAAAGTTTAGTCCTCAGATGTATCGATTAGAAATAGTCGATAATCATATTCGCTTGATCCCAGAAACCATTCAAACTCGTGTGGCTTCTCCTGAGATTGCCCTCAAGCAAGCACTGGAAAAATTATTAGCTCAGTCTCCAACTTTCGATCCTACTACGACAATTCCTCAGCAAACACGGTTACTCAATTTACATACCAACAAACAAGGTATATATGTAGATTTATCTCCAGAATTTGCTCAAGGTGGCGGTAGTAGTTCGATGATTTATCGAGTAGCTCAAATTCTTTACACTGCTACCAGCATCAATCCTCAAGCACCAGTGTTTTTGTCTATTGCGGGAAAACCCCTCAACGATAACTATCCTTTAGGAGGAGAAGGATTGATTTTAGAATATCCTCTGACCAGACAACAATTCAAGCAAGATTTCTTAGCAGAATAATTAACCTCAGTTCGGGTTAAAACAATTGATTGGTTAAGCTAGCTATTATAGCCCTACGTAAAAATATTAGGATATCTTTGAAATACTACTTCCTATTTTCTACTTACGAGTCAATTACTCTTAATGTCCTAATCTAATTTTGTACGGCTATAGTGACTAACTACTAACCCACTTCAAAGCTTGCTCTGTTTCATCTGGGGTAAAATGTTTGACCTCAATACTTGAAAATAGAGTATTGCCTAGTGCAGCTAAACCTTCTAGCCATCGATGATCGCTTACGATCGCTTCTTTTTCAAAATCTTTTAAATGTTGCAAGCTGAATTTGAGGTCTTTAATAAAAGCGACCAAAGACATTCCTGACCAATTATTGATCTCAGCATAAATTCTTAACTTCTCACCAGTATTGAGCCTTTTTTCAATCAGCTCGACGATGCGATCGAGATCTTCTGCGTCGATCCAGCCATCAATTTCTAAACCGATTATATGGTCTGGTTTATGGGGAATAAGTTTGATAGTCATAACTTGATTTTCCTAGGTTAGGGAAATAAAATCAGGCATAAATTTGATTTTTAATGCCTTTTGGTAAGGTTGAATTTTCTAAAACAGGAGCCTGAGCAAGTAAGATCGAGCAAGGAGAATGATGGATGACATAGTTACTGACACTACCCAAAAACATTGATTTTAAGCCTTGATGCCCTCGTTTACCCATGACTATTACATCCGCGTGGCAAGAATGGGCGAACTCACAGATAGTCGAACTGGGATGTCCTGTAATCTGACTAAATTCAGTTGAGACTCCTGCTGCGATCGCTTTTTCGGTAAAAGAACGCAATAACTTGATGCCTTTTTGTTGAAAATTAAAGCATTCTTGGTCGTATATTTCGTTTGCTTGGCGCATGATCCAAGAATCGACATGAATACAACGATCTTTATGGCGTATTAGATAGGGAGGCATGGTCGGATCGACTTCATCAACAGACAAAACATGCAATAAAATCAAATTTCCTTGGTTGGTTTTGGCTAAAGATAAAGCTGTCTCAAAAACTTGTTTGCTGCCTGCTGAATAATCAATTGCCACTAAAATTTTCTTGAACATTTTACTAACCTTTGCTAACGGTAAATTAAGAAGTAAACCAGATATCAACGAACATTATTTACTGTTTAAAAGTCTGAAGTTTTTGCTTTGGATCTGCTTTTGTTGATTTAGCCATTGCTTGAGCAAATTTAGAATCAAGGGGAGTTCGGACGATTAGAACTGAACAGGGTGCATGATGAGTCACATAATTACTGACGCTACCGAGAAACATTTCTTTCAAGCCTGTTAGTCCCCGACTGCCAATGAGAATCAAATCTGCTGACCAAGTACTTGCTAATTCGCAAATCGCCCGTCCTGGATTACCAGTTAACTGCGTAAATTCAGTGTTGATTCCTGCTGCGGTGGCTTCTTTTACTTTTGCTGACCAGAAATTAATTATTTGTTGTTTATAATCAGCAAATTTTTTCTTAGATAATTCGTAATCGTAACTATCTAAAACTGGATAATAGTCATAGTTAGATATGACGGGATAACTTGGTTCGTCTTCAGCTAAAACATTGAGTAGCATTAAGTCTGCTCCCACAGTTTTTGCTAAAGATGCTGCCGAATCAAAAACCAATTGATTTGCTTGAGAATAATCTACTGCTACTAAAATTTTGTTAATCATTAGAACACCTCTTCTTAACTGAATATCTGCTGCTTCTTCATCTGAAAAAGTTTGGTTAGATTGAGAATTAGAATTAATGTCAGCACGAATAATCAAAACTGAGCAGGGTGCGTGATGGGTTACATAGTTGCTTACGCTGCCGAGAAACATTTCTTTCAAGCCTGTTAGTCCCCGACTGCCAATGAGAATTAAATCTGCTGACCAACTGCTTGCCAATTCGCAAATCATTCGTCCTGGATTTCCTCCCAACTGAGTAAATTCAGTTTGGACTCCTGCTGCTGTTGCTTCTCTAGTCAGATTTCTAAGAAATTCAATTCCATGTTGTTCGTACTTAGCATATTCTTTTTGATATGTTTCATAATTGCGGTTTTCCACAATGGGATAGTAAGTATAAGCTGGGGCGAGAGGATGATCCTCTTCTTTGACAGATAAAACGTGGAGCAACATTAACTTTGCCCCTGTTATTTTTGCCCAAGATACTGCTGTGCTAAAGACAGACTTGCTGTTTTGAGAACGGTCTACTGCTATCAGAATTTTGTTAATCATGAGCGGCAACTCCTTGTTTGTAAGTAGTTAGTAGTTAGTAGATAAGAGTCAAATGCTGACTTCTAGCAACCAATGCCAACTAATTAATATTTCCTTCAACTTCGGCTATTTTTAACCTAGTTTTAAGTATCGAATCGGGATTGAGACTGATAGAATCAATTCCCTGCGTGACTAAAAATTCGGCAAATTCGGGATAATCGCTGGGTGCTTGACCGCAGATGCCAATTTTACGTCCTTTCAGTTTGGCGATCTCGATCGCCATAGTCAGCATGGCTCTTACAGCAGGGTTACGTTCGTCAAATAGATGTGCCACCAAAGCTGAATCGCGATCGAGTCCCAAAGTGAGCTGAGTTAGATCATTTGAGCCGATCGAAAAACCATCAAAGACTTCGCTAAATTCGGCAGCCAGCATAACGTTGCTAGGAATTTCGCACATGACGTATACTTGCAAGCCATTTTCACCTTTCACTAGTCCGTGTTTAGCCATTTCTTCTAGCACTTTACGTCCTTCATCGGGAGTACGACAGAAGGGGATCATGGGAATGACGTTAGTTAAGCCCATATCATCTCGCACCCGCTTGAATGCCTGACATTCGAGCGCAAAAGCAGCACGATACTGGGGATCGTAATAGCGACTTGCACCCCGCCAGCCCAACATCGGATTTTCTTCTTGGGGTTCAAACTGCTTTCCACCCAACAGATTCGCATATTCGTTACTCTTGAAGTCTGACATCCTCACAATTACAGGCTTGGGATAGAATGCTGCGGCGATGGTAGCAATACCCCGCGTTAGTTTATCGACAAAGAAATCAGGCTTGTTGGGATAGTGAATTGTTTGACGAACAATCGCCATTTTTTCGGCAGGATCTTTGAGCTGGTCAAATTTAATTAAAGCTAAAGGATGAATTTTAATTTGGTTGGCAATTATAAACTCAAGCCTTGTCAAACCCACACCGTCACAGGGCAAAGCTGACAACCCAAAGGCTGATTCAGGATCGCCTACGTTCATGAGAATTTGGGTTTTGGTTTGAGGCAGATGATCTAGCTGAATTGATTCCACAGTAAACGGAATTAAACCAGCGTAAACTTTACCTTGTTCGCCGTCAGCGCAAGATACGGTGACATCCTGTCCTGTTTGAATCTTATTAGTCGCATTACCACAGCCGACGATCGCAGGGATACCCATTTCACGGGCAATGATGGCAGCATGACAGGTTCTACCACCCTGGTTAGTGACGATCGCACTGGCTTGTTTCATGATCGGTTCCCAGTCGGGATCGGTTTTATTGGTAACTAATACTTCTCCTGGTTGAAACTGGTCGATATCACTGGCATTTAAAATAATTCTGGCAACGCCTGCACCAATTTTTTCCCCCACCGATCTGCCTGTGGTTAGTAGGGGCGTTTCGTGAAACGCCCTTTCCTGAAACGACCCCACGTTCAATTTATATGTCTGCAATACATTGTTCGTTTTCTGGGATTGGACGGTTTCGGGGCGGGCTTGAACAATAAATAATTCTCCTGTTAGCCCATCTTTTGCCCACTCGATATCCATTGGCGTGTAAACATTACGCACCTGGGAATAATGATCTTCGATCTGACAAGCCCATTGAGCTAATTGCAGAATTTCAGCCTCATTGAGTGCATATTTAGCTCTTTGTAAGTGAGATGTGGGTACGTTTTTGGTTAGTTTACTACCGCCTACGTCGTACACCAGCTTAATTTCTTTACTACCAAGACGCCGATCCAGAATGGGACGATAGCCTTGTTTGAGGGTTGGTTTAAAAACAATATATTCATCAGGATTTACTGCACCCTGAACAACATTTTCTCCCAAACCGTATGCCGCAGTAATTAACGCTGCATCTTTAAAACCTGTTTCCGTATCAATCGAGAACATGACACCAGAAGTTGCCAAATCTGAACGCACCATCTTTTGCACACCAACAGAAAGAGCTACTTCAAAATGATCGAAGCCTCTAATTGTGCGGTAGGAAATAGCGCGGTCAGTATATAGAGAAGCAAAGCATTTGTGACAGGCTTCGAGGACGCACTGAAGATCGTGAACGTTGAGATAGGTTTCTTGCTGTCCTGCAAAACTAGCGTCGGGTAAATCTTCAGCCGTGGCAGAGGAACGAACTGCTACATCCACATTATAGGTATACTGTTTGCAAACTTCTTTTTCTGCTCCTGTAAATTGGTCACAGTAGGAAAAGTCGATTTTGTATTGCTCACATAGCTGGCTGTAGGCTGCGGTAATCGCTGTATCTAATTCTGGGGGAAATGGGGTATTGAGAATTAATGCTCTGGCTTGTTGACCACGCGATCGCAAGCTGTCTAAATTTTCTACGTCTAGATCGGCAAATAGCTGACGCAGCTTGGTTTCTAATCCTGCCTGTTCGATGAAGTAGCGATAGGCATAGGCAGTAGTCGCAAAACCTCCTGGTACGTTAATTCCTTGAGGTGTTAACTGCTGAATCATTTCCCCCAACGAGGCATTTTTTCCACCCACAAGAGCAACATCTGACATACCCACATCTTCAAACCAGAGAATCAAAGCTTTTTGTTTATCTTGTATGGTTCTGCTGCGACGATCTGCTGTGACGACCATAAATTCTACTTCTCCCTTTATCAATGAGCAGTGAACATTGAACATTGAACAATTGATTAATCAGGTTTAAGACCTCTTTTCAACGATCAGTGATCAGCGATCATTGCTCACTGTTGAATTCTAACTTTCGAGCATTGACATCATCTGTAATGCTTTAAAGTTGATAGTTCTGTTGTAGATTAATACTTTGAGGAACTTGTGAGGATGTTAGACTAGCTTTAAGTTAAACAACCCATAATTAATGTTCGAGTTACAAGAACAAAGCCCACTATCATGTCTGAAGCAACTTAGCCCTACTCATCGGTTTGCTAAGGTTGCACAAGGCACGATCGATCGCACTCATCCTCATCCTCGTCCAGTCGGTTCAAATTCCAATTCAATCAAGGTTTTAAGTTGGAATATTGCCAAAAACAATCATAATCGCGTCTGGAGCGATGATTTTCTCACCATAGTCGAACAGCATCAGCCAGATCAAATCTTTCTGCAAGAAGTACGTCTTTGTGCGCTCAAACAGCAAATTCCCGAACTGGCATCAATGGGTTGGAGTTTTGCCCCTAACCTAATTGATACCTTAGATAACAGTTATTCAGGAGTTCTGACGGCGACTAAAAGCGATCGCCTTAAGAGTCAAGCAATAATTACCCAACACCAAGAACCCGTAACTAATACTCCCAAGGTTTCTCTGTTTGTCGAATATTCTTTGGGTAACGGTTCAGGTACTCTCTTGGCAGTTAATACCCACTTGATTAATTTTGTCGAAACCAGCAAATTTCAAGCACAATTACAAGCGATCGAGACAATTATCGGGCAACATCCAGGGGCAGTAATCTTTTCAGGAGATTTCAATACCTGGAATCGATCGCGCTGGCTAATTTTATTACAAATGACCGCTGGATTGGGTTTGACTCCCGTTAAATTTCCCTTTCTGGAAGCGCAAAAGATTAAACGCTTTTTGCTCTCTCCTCCTTTAGATTACATTTTTTATCGCGGACTTGAACAGAAAACTACTGGTGCTAAAGTAATTGATACGATTACTTCTTCAGACCATAATCCTTTATTAGTCGAGTTTTGTCTTTAGATTGCTCTAAAATATATGCTGCTAGGGATTAATCTGGTTTCCATCTATAGCCTGGCGACAATAATTGCCCATGGGTTAGGAATTATTACGGCTGCCCATGCAGTAATGGTGGTGCGTTCATCCCGTGGAGCGATCGCCTGGGGAATTTCAGCGATTACTTTTCCTTGGGTAGCGATTCCTCTGTATTGGATTTTAGGCAAGAACGAGTTTCAGGAATATGCCACCGCTTTACAGAATGCTTATTTAGAGAAACATAAACTAGTCAGTCAGGCATACGGCGCAATTTTAGACTATAAAGCCCTCTTGCCAGCTAAATTGTCAGACATGGAAAAACTGGTGGAGGTATTTACTTTCCTACCCTTTACTACAGCCAATAAGCTCGAACTATTAATTGATGGTCAACAAACCTACGAGGCAATGTTAGCAGGGATTGCCCAAGCTCAAGACTATATTTTGCTGCAATCCTATATTATTCATAGCGATCGCATTGGTAACAAGTTCTTACAGGCTCTGATCGATAAAGCTAGTCAAGGGGTCAAAATTAGCCTACTCTACGATAAAATTGGCTCGCGCAAACTCTCTCGTACCGATCTCAAATTGCTACAACGTAACGGCATCGAGGTTGCTGGTTTTGGTAGCACCAGAAGAAAAGGCAACCGCTTTAGAATTAACTTTCGCAACCATCGTAAAATCTTAATTATTGATGGCAAAATAGCCTTTATGGGGGGCTTAAATATTGGCGATGAATATTTAGGCAAAAATCCTCGTTTTGGTTCATGGCGCGATACTCACCTCAAGATTCAAGGCGCAGCGGTGCAATGTTTGCAGAGTGTCTTTCTGGGAGACTGGTATTGGGTAACTAGAAAAATCCCGCAAGTTGACTGGCAAGTACAACCAGCCGAAGACAGTCAAACAGCACTAATCTTACCCACAGGGCCTGCCGATCGGCTAGATAATTGTAATTTATTTTGGCTTAGTTTGATCGAGCGATCGCAAACCCGTATCTGGATTGCCAGTCCCTATTTTGTGCCTAACGCCTCGGTTCTCAATGCCCTCAAACTAGCTGCCCTACGGGGTGTTGATGTACGAATTATCTTACCCAGTAGCCCCGACCATTTAACCGCCTATCTCTGTTCTTTTTCTTACTATACAGAGCTTCAAGCCGTAAAAATTAAGCTATATCGTTATTGCTCTGGATTTATGCACCAGAAGGTAATCTTAATCGATGATGACCTGGCAGGCATAGGTACGGTCAACCTAGATAATCGCTCATTCTTTCTCAATTTTGAGGTGATGACCTTTTCGATTGAGCCTCAGTTTATCCATAACGTTGAAACCATGCTACAACAAGACTTAAACTCATCTGGCTTGGTCAATCTTGATGCCTATGAGCAAAAGTCATTCTGGTTTAAGCTAGCTGCAAGGGTATCTCGCTTACTCGCACCAATTTTATGAGTTGGGAGTTCTAGTTTTTTTACTTGCTCCAACTCACAAATTCCTCAAAATTTTAAATTAAGCTAACAATAATAGAGCGGGCTAGTAGGTAGTAGGTAGGGGCGAACGGCCGTTCGCCCGTACAGGTAGTAGTAAAAAAAACTTCCTAACATTTTCTAGTATTGCTCTATCTGGAAAAGGAGTCTGAAAGAACTGGCTTAAATATAATTTGAAATTCAGAAAAATTCAGGAAAAATACGATGCTTGATTGGAATATAGTAATTGACGTACACGAACATAGCTTTAGCAGAGCCTATTTATTATTTGAAGAATTCGGCACAGTTTTTCAGAGTGATTTTGAGAATATATTGCTGATGAAAGTGAATAGTATTCCTGAGTTTTTAGATCACTTTAACAGTAAAGTATTAAGCGATCCTAGTTTAGCCAAAGTAGCCTCTCGAATTGTACCTGTTACCTCAACCTTTTCTTTTCCATCGGCGGCAGAGTTTGAAACCAAAGCCAGAGAAGTGATTCTGCAATGGCTACCAATTTTAGCAGGAAAAAAATTCTATGTCAGAATGCACCGCAAAGGTTTAAAAGATGTAATTGATGGTAACGAAGAAGAAAATCATCTCGATCTCATCATCCTTCAAGAACTGGAAAAAATAGGCAACCCAGGGGAGATTAGCTTTGAAGATCCTGAAGCGATCGTAACTGTAGAAACCATCTCTCAACAGGCTGGACTCTCCTGCTGGACTCGTCAGGATTTAGAAAAATATCCTTGGTTAAAACTCAACTTGTCTTAACCGTTGATTAACGCGAGTTCCGAGTTGTCAAAAAGCTGTAAGCTATAAGCCTTGATCCTTTATGTTAAAGCGATCGCTTTCCTATTTCCTATTTCCTATTTCCTATTTCAATTTCCTAATTTACCGAAAATCAATTTTCAGCGAGAATATGTAAACAAACAAAATTTGTGCATCGGGTGGAGAGAAGAGGGAGTTAGAGTGAGTCAACTATCAAAAAGTAAGTTAAGTCACAATCAGATTGAGGATAGCCAGTATGATTGGCGTTTTTGGGCAAACGTGCCGATCTATCCCTACAGTAAGCGACGTACAATTCGGCGAGAAATATTACCCAACACAATTTGGACTTTCGATCAGCTACAGGGCATTTTTTATGTGGTAGTACCAATTCGCATGACCGTGATTAGGTTAGATCGAGGAGGATTACTGGTATATGCTCCTGTTGCCCCTACCAAGCAGTGTATTGATTTGGTGCAAGAGTTAGTAGTAGAGCATGGAGAGGTGAAATACATCATCTTGCCCACTATCTCTGGACTAGAGCATAAATATTTTGTTGGCCCATTTGCGCGCCAGTTTGCCCAGGCAACGGTATTTGTAGCGCCAAAACAGTGGAGTTTCCCCGTCAATTTACCCTTAAGCTGGCTGGGTTTTCCCGCTAAACGCACCCAAGTCTTACCTGCTGACAGTAGCCAGACCCCCTTTGCTGATGAGTTTGATTACGCTATTTTAGGTGATATCGACCTGAGATTGGGTCAATTTGAGGAAGTGGCTTTTTTGCATAAGCGATCGCAAACTTTGTTAGTAACAGATACAATTGTCTCAATTCCCAATCGCCCACCCGAAATCATCGAGCAAGATCTGTTTCCCTTATTGTTTCATGCCCGTGAAAATGGTCGAGAAAAAATCACAGATACGCCTGAAAATCGCCTCAAGGGTTGGCAGAGAATTTGTTTATTCGCCATGTATTTTCGCTCTAGCGTCTTGGATGTACCTGCTTTGGGTAAGATCTTCCAAGATGCTTGGCGATCGCCTAATAAATCACCTCAAGCCTACTGGGGTTTGTTTCCTTTTCAGTGGCGATTTAATTGGCAACAGGCTTTTACTCAATTGCGCCAAGATGGTCGGTTATTAGTCGCCCCCATCTTACAGACTCTAATTCTTAATCGCGCCCCAAAAGCAACCCTAGAATGGGCAGATAAAGTTGCTAGCTGGAATTTTAAACGGGTCATTCCCTGTCATTTTACGGCTCCCGTGACGGCTACCCCCACAGAGTTTCGTCGTGCCTTTAATTTTCTGGAGGCAGATAGTCCAGATAAGTTACCTGAAGCTGATTTAGTCACCCTGAAAAAGATCGATGCTTTGCTCTATAAACCTGGGATTGTCCCTCCTCCACAGCCATTATTGGGAAGTAGGAAATAGGAAATAGGAAGTAGGAAGTAAGAAATAGGAAAACGATCGCCTTCTATTACTATAAAGAGCGATCGCTTGAAAACAAAATAAAGATGAGTTGTAACAACTAACTTTGATTAAAAGGCTAAGAGCTAAGAGCTAAAAGCTAAAAGCTTAAAACACTTTAAGCCACACTAAAAACTAAAACAAAGCCTAAAACTGCGCCAAACACAATCAGGGCATAGAATTGGGCGCGGCCATTTTCTAGGTATTTTAACCCTTCACCACTGAGAACTGCTGCTAAACCAGTTAGGTTAACTGCTCCATCGACAACACGGTAGTCAACTTCCATAATTTGTCTGGCAATACGACGAATGCCTGTGACAAATACTTTGTTAAAGAGATCGTCTATATACCATTTGTTCAGGGAGAAGCGATACAGCGTAGGTACTTTTTTGGCGATACTGCTGGGATCGATCGTTTTAGTCCGATACATGAGTATGGCAACGATAATTCCTGTTACGGCGATCGCTACAGATAACCCTGCCATGGTAATAAATTCGCTTTTGTCGAAGACATGAGCTTCAATAATTTCGCCTGGGGCATGAATAAATTCTTCAAAGTAATTATTCCAGGGGCGACCAAGCAAACCAATTAAGGTAGAGGGGACGGCTAATACTAATAGCGGTAGCGCCATTGTCAGAGGTGACTCATGGGGAGACTTGCTATGACCATGACCTTCATCAGTATCCATAGCGCCTGGGCCAAAGGCCAAACCAGCTTCTCCCATTAGCTGTTGCTTGATTCCTGCATTGTTACCGCGAAACTCTCCTTCAAAAGTCATGAAGTACATACGGAACATGTAAAAGGCGGTTAAACCAGCGGTTGCCCAACCCACAAGCCAAAGAGCAGGGTTTGCTTCAAATGCCTGTCCCAGAATCTCGTCTTTAGACCAGAAACCAGCAAAAGGAGGAATTCCGCAGATAGCTAAATTACCAATAAAGAAAGCTCCCGCAGTAATGGGCATATACTTTCTCAAGCCCCCCATCAACCGCATATCCTGGGCTAATACTGGATTGTGTCCCACCACGTCTTCCATACCGTGGATGACTGAACCAGAACAAAGGAACAGCATTGCTTTAAAGTAGGCATGAGTTCCCAAGTGGAATAAACCAGCACTATAAGAACCAATTCCCATTGCCATCACCATGTAGCCAAGCTGGGAAACAGTGGAGTATGCCAAACCCTTTTTAATATCGTTTTGGGTTAGGGCAATACTTGCGCCTAAAAAGGCAGTAAACGCACCCGTCCAAGCAATCAGAGTCATGGCAGCAGGCACATTCTCAAAGACGGGATACATCCGCGCAATTAAAAATACCCCCGCAGCAACCATGGTGGCAGCATGAATTAGCGCCGAGATAGGAGTAGGGCCTTCCATAGCGTCTGGGAGCCACACATGCAGGGGAAACTGAGCTGATTTGGCTGCTGGCCCCAAAAATACTAAGATGGCAAATAGGGTCGCTAGAAACGCGCTAATCGCACCAGAGGAAACCAGCTCCCCTAGGCGATCGCCCATTACCTGAAATTCAAAACTACCTGTTGCCCAGTAAAGTCCCAGCATCCCAAGCAATAGCCCAAAGTCACCAACGCGGTTCGTCACAAATGCCTTTTGACAAGCATCGGCTGCGGGTTGGCGATCGTACCAAAAACCAATCAGGAGATAGGAACACATCCCGACTAATTCCCAAAAGATATAGATTTGGACTAGGTTAGGGCTAATGACTAGTCCCAGCATCGATGAGCTAAAGATACTCAGATAGGCATAAAAGCGGACATAGCCTGGATCGTGGGCCATGTAGCCATCGGTATAAATCATCACCAAGAAAGCTACGGTGGTAACAATCACCAGCATCATGGCACTAAGATGATCGATCGTGTAGCCCATTGATAGATGAAAGTCTCCCGCTGAAGCCCACTCGATCGTGCGGGTAACGGCTTCGTGTCCGTGGATCTGACTCCACAGAATGGCAAAAGACATCGCCATCGTCGCGCCAAGAATGGAAACGATGAAGACAGCGACTATTTGACGGAGATTATTGGTTGCCTTGTTGACGGAGATTAAACCAATTCCCACGATCATTGCCCCTAACAAAGGCAGAACGGGAATTAGCCAAGCATATTGATAAAGCGGTTCCATGTTTATATCTAATATATAAATTGCTTAACTACAAGATATGATTAACGCTAATCATTGTGACATATACGATTACTTAAGGATCTATTTAGAGATGGAGATGCTTTATTAGTTATTTGGATCATAAGATCTTAGTAAAGAAACGTCCTCACATTGTCATTATTACTATTTTTTGTAAAAGTGCGATCGCCGTTATACCAACTCTCTATGAAAATGCACTAAATGAAATTTAATTCTTTGTCCCAACAGCGCGATTATTCAAGGCGAAATAAATTCGCCGAATCTCGCGCTCAAACTAAGCGGGATAAACGTCTCTGCGTCTCTGCGTCTTTGCGCGAGATTTACAATCAAAATGTTAAGTGCAAGTTTAAGTAGAAATGGTATTAGACATCTAATTGGAATTTTAGAGCAACTAATAGCGACTAGTAAGGACGTTGTAATTAACAGAACAATATTAGATTGCTAACGTGAAATAAAAAGTAGCTCCTTTACCTTCAGCCGCTTCAGCCCAAATTCTGCCGTTATGACGATGGATAATGCGTTGTACTATCGCCAAGCCAATTCCATTTCCTTCAAACTTTTTGGCATTATCTAAACGATGGAAGGGAGTAAATAATTGCTCTGCTGATTTCATATCAAAGCCTAAGCCATTATCTCGTATGAAGTAAATTAGGTTGCGATAGGCTGAACGGATGCGATTTCTTTGATGCAGATCGCTGATTATTTCTAAATCAGTATTAGTTGTGTGTAAAGTTTTGCTTACTTCGGCTGGATTGGAATCGATCGCGCCGACTTCAATACAAGGATATTGCTCATTGGCAGTGTATTTCCAAGCATTATGCAACAAATTTTCTAAAGCGTGCATCAAAAGATTTTCATCGCCGAGGGCGATTATTTGTGGTTGAATGGTTAACTTTACTTCTCTGACAGCTTGTTGTTGCAAGCGAGTACCAATTTCACTCACTAAATCGCTCAAATTTACGGGTTTGATCTCCAGTTCACTTTTTTTGACTTGAGACAGGATCAGTAAATCCTTGATAATTTGCTCCATGCGATCGCTGGAATCGCAGATATGTTTTAAAAAATCTTGTTCTTGTTCATCTCGTTGTTCAAGATCGTATTTGTGTTTCAGCAGTCTAGCCATCCCTTTGATCACAGTTAAAGGGTTCCTTAAGTCATGGGAAACTGTGTAGCTAAAAGCTTCTAATTCTTGATTTGAGGCTTCTAATTGAGAAGTTCTAGTTTTGAGCTGTTCTTCGATCAGCTTGCGCTCAATCGCATAGTGCAGAGCATGAACTAAAACTTTTCCCATCACTTGTCCTTTGACGAAATAGTCTTGCGCTCCTTGTCTAACTGCTTGAATTGCTAACTCCTCGTCATTCGTGCCTGTAAGAATAACGATCGGTACTTGAACAGCTTTTTTGCCAATAGTTTTGAGAGTTGCTAATCCTTGACTATCGGGCAAGGAAAGATCTAGTAAAATTACGTCACAAGGGCATTGTTCTAGATACGCAATTGCTTTGGCTAAATAGTCAACATGAATTATAGAATATTCAAATGTCTTGGCACTTCTAAATTGCTCTTGAATGAGAAAGGCATCACCTAAATTATCTTCGACTAATAAGACATTAAATAGTTTTTGATTCATAAACTAACTGCCATTGGGAGCAAATTTTGGTGGCAACTGAACTAAATTAAGCCAAAAATTTTCAATCTTTTTAATCGCGTTAACAAATTCTTCAAAGTCAAAAGGTTTAGTTACGAAACAACTAGCATAAAGTTGATAGCATTTTAAAATATCTTGCTCTGCTCTGGAAGAAGTCAAAATAATTACGGGTATTGCTTTTAGTTTGGGGTCAGATTTAATTTCTTCTAAAACTTCAAAGCCTGGTTTTCTAGGTAGGTTTAGGTCTAAGAGTACCAGATCGGGACGAGATACTGCTTGATAATCTCCTTGCTGTTGCAAATACGCCATTGCTGCTTCGCCATTGGCTACATGATGAAGATTGTAAGCAATTTTGCTTTCTTGGAGAGCATTAGTAATTATATAAACGTCACCCAAATTATCTTCACACACGAGAATATCAAAAGCTTGGTTACTTTGACGAAGACTCATACAGTCTAATGTTAAATTTTATAACTTAGTTTAGCTTTTTATTATATTGTATATTGTCCCGTATCTAGCTTAGAAAATAACCAAAAGCGTTTTATACAGGGTTAATCATAGCTTTTCGATAATTTAGGTGGTAACTTGGCTAGATTTAACCAAAAAATCTCAATACTTTTGATAGCTTGAAAAAAAACGAAGTAATCAGAAGGTTTAACAATATAGCTGTTGGCGCACAGTTGATAACTTCTGAGAATATCTTTTTCGGTATTAGAAGAAGTTAAAATTACTACGGGAATTGTCCTCAATTTTAGATCGGCTTTAATTTCTTTGAGAACTTCAAACCCGTTCTTTTTCGGTAAATTAAGATCGAGCAAGATCAAATCAGGAAGAGATACATTTTGATAGCCTCGTTCTTGATGTAAATATGCCATTACCGCCTCTCCATCATCAACTTGATAAAAATTGTGATTGATTTGGCTGTCAGTTAGAGAAGAACGAACGATATAGACATCGCCTGGATTATCTTCTCCTAACAGGATCTCGACTGGAGGTTTGATTGGAATAATATCCATGATGTTTTAGCTGCTCTACTTTAATCATCAGTAGCTCAATAGTTAGAGAAAAATTTAAACTTAAAATAATTTTTATATATGTTTAAATCATAAAACATTTAAGAAATTAATTTAATTTAAAACTTAATTCCGATACATTTCTAGGGAATTTGGCTTTTTTTCGGGCACAAAGTAAAGTAAAAAGTAGATCCCTGTTCCAATGTTGAATCTACCCAAATTTTACCGCCATGATATTCGACGATTTTATGGCAAATTGCTAATCCAATACCCGTACCTGAATATTCTTGCCTAGTATGGAGACGCTGAAAAATTTGAAAAATGCGATCGCTATATTGAGAATCCATACCAATGCCGTTATCTTTGACCCAAAATAACCATTGTTGCGGTTGCGCTTTTGCCCCAATTTCAATAATTGGCGGTTCTTCTCTGCGATATTTAATCGCATTGGCGAGCAGATTTTGAAATAGTTGAATCAACTGGGTTGCATCGCCGATTACAGTCGGCAAAGGACTTCTGGTTATTTGAGTGTTGGTTTCTTGAATGGCAAGGTTAAGATTAGATAAAACTCGATCTAATACCTCGTCGCAGTTTACCGACTCAAAAGTTTTACCTTGACTACCAATACGAGAATAAGCTAGCAAGCCTTCGATTAAAGCTTCCATGCGTTCAGCACCATCAACGGCAAAGCTAATTATTTTATCGGCTTCGGCGTCTAGTTGCCCAGAATAGCGTCTGGAAAGTAGTTGGGTAAAGCTGGTGACCATCCTTAAAGGCTCTCGCAAGTCGTGAGAAGCAATATAGGCAAACTGTTCTAGCTCGTGGTTGGAGGAAAGTAATTCTTGATTTAATTGCTGTAGCTGCTGATTAACTTTTTCTAATTCAGCAGTGCGATCGCTAACTCGCTGCTCTAAGTTGGCTTTTGACTCCTCTAAGGCTTGGTTAGAATGCTGTAGTTGTTCAAATAGTACAGATTGTTGAATTGCGATCGCTACATGGTTGGCTAATTGCTGCAAAAAATCAATTTCAGTTGGCTGCCACTTTCTAGATTGAGAACATTCATGGGCAATCATTAATCCCCAAAGATGAGGAGCTGGGGATGATATTTCTGATTGGTCTATAGAAAGTAAGATCGGTACAACTAAGTTAGCCCTGACTTGATATTGTTCTAAAAATTCCACATAACAAGGAGTCAGATCCTTGAGATAAATATCTTCTGTACTGGCAACTCTGCCGTTACGATAAGGTTCTAGCCAACCTTGCTGAAAACAGGGATCGGCAATGACTCTGCCCATAATTGACCATGCCTCATTGTTAACGGATTCTACCATTACTAATCCACTCCAATCGGGGTTAAAGCGATAGATCAAAACTCGATCGCAGTTTAACCATTGACGCACCTCTGCCACAGTAGTGTGCAAAATTTGGTCTAGGTTTAGAGACTGACGAATACGCAGAGCTATGTTGGCTAAAACGTCTGGAAATACCATTAAAGAGATTTAAAGTTAATTGATTAAAGATTTATTAAATAAAATTGTAAATCATTTAGTTGTTTGACTCTTGTTGAAGAATACAGGCACTCTTAAGGACAGCATGTTTAGCATCCTGGAAGACGGTACAGGTATCTTGTAAGAGTGCGATCGCTGGTACAGTTCCCTGTTCTAATTGTTTGATTGCTGCTTGGGTAGCAGGCTGCTGATCCGTTAGCCAGCGATTATCCGCTAGGTAGGAGACGCTAAAACTAGACTTGTCAATTAACCATAGATCGACCCCATAACGTTTAAGGAAATCTTGAGCTAGTGCCAGATCGGGAGTGTATTGTGCCTCAATTAAATCAAAAAGACGCTGCCGTAAGGGTTGGAAATAACCCATATGATAGGGGATAGCGTGTTCTCGACTAGATAAGACCGAGCGATCGCTAAAGCTAGCAATATTATCCGCCTCATCGGTTAAAGAAGCGATTAAAGTGTCTTTGGGTTGCTCTTTAATAAATTCATATAGTTCAGGATATGTGCCAGTAACATAAAGCAATTTTTTTTCACTGAAGGGATTGCCAACCAAAAGGATAATTAATAGCGCCGTGGCAGATTGAGCTGCGATCGCTTTGGCTTGACTAGTAGGTCGATCGATTGCCCAACTTAAAACTGCTTCCAAAAGTACCATTAGGGTTATCCCAGCAGCCAGGATAATCGCAACTCGCAAACTACGCGCCACATAACGACTGGGTAGATACAGCTTAAATAACACTGCATGAGCTAGGAAAAACCAGCCAAAGGAAGGAATTAGTAAATCCTTGAGATAAGAAATTTTCGGATTAATTTTTTCGAGCAAAGGAAAGCGTTGTGGAAACTTAAATAATAAAGGTAAAAACAATCCCGCGATGACTAAATCTGGGACGAATAGTTCTTGGAGGGTTAATCCTGAGCGAATATTAATAAACCAATATTCCCAAAAATTATCAGTGAAAAAAGAAGTCCTGCCACCTGCTGCAAACTGAGGAATGTTTCTCGCTTGCTCTAGAGTAACCGTAGGGCCATATTCACTAGAAGCCAAGACGTAGGGTACAAGTAATATAAAAGCTACAGCTAAACTGATGCCACTAAAAAGATAAACTTGCCGATATTCAACTAGACGGGGAATAAATCCTTTAAATTGCCATAATTGCCAAAATAACGCCCCCGCAAAAATCAAGATCATCGGAGGATAAAATATAGACCCTAAAAAAAGAGTAAAGCATACTCCCCAAAGCGATCGCTTTAACCAAAAATAAAGAAAAATAAAAAATAGCGGATACACAAAATCTTTTGCTGTGCCTGAAATTGTTCCTTGCGCGGCCCAAACATTCTGATTAAATAGTAGAGTAGTCATAAATGCCCCAAAGGGAATGGGCAAGAGTTCTAGACTCACAGCAAAGCTAAACACCGTAATGATTAAAGCGAGTATCCCTGGCAAAAACTTATTAAAAAGCTGAGGCTCGATCCCCAACATCGCCACCCCCTGATAGAGAGTTTTCACTCCCCAAGGAGAAACCGATTCGTAATAATCCGCAATCAGATCGTGGTTAAATAGTTCGGGATCGATAAAACGACTCATCCAAAAAATATGCTGACGAGCATCATCTTGAACAACATAGTCACTCGCAAAAGCTTGTTGTAATGCCAGCAAAGCATAAATCACCGTAAAGAATAGACCTAAACTGAGCCAGGATAGAGAGCGTTTTGTGTATAGTTTAGTTTCAGTTGCTAACAGAAATTTAGCTATTTTGGCGATCGACATTTTAAGATAAGTAAGTTTAACGTCGAATATAGTAACCCTTTTCTCCTTCGGTTTTCACAGATTGCTCCCTATTTACTAGCTACTGCTTAAACATCCTGATGCCACAAGAATTGTTACCAACTTTTTCCCTGGTTATTCCCGTATACAACGAAGAAGAAATGATTGCAGCTACGGTAGAGGATCTTCATCATATATTGCAGTTATATCAATACGAAATCATTGTGGTGAATGATGGTTCGACGGATGCTACTTCTAAGGTACTCTCTTCTGTTAATGGAATTACTTTAATTGAACATAACCGTAACCGTGGCTATGGTGCTGCTCTTAAGACTGGTATCAGACAGGCTCAGTATCCTCTGATAGTTATTACCGACGCTGATGGTACTTATCCGAATGAACGCATCCCCGATTTATTAACCCTAGCATCAAGAGCGGATATGGTGGTGGGTTCAAGGACTGGTAAAAACGTTACCTATTCCAATCTGCGTAAAATTCCCAAGTGGTTTTTAGTCCGTTTTGCTCAGTGGGTCACAAAAACTAAGATTCCCGATTTAAACAGTGGCTTGCGGGTTTTTCAGCGTGATGTTTTGGTTAAATTTATTCCCGTTTTGCCCAACACTTTTAGCTTTACCACTACTATCACCATCGCCATGTTGACTAATAATTATATTGTTCATTATGAGCCTATTGATTATTTCCATCGGGTAGGTAAGAGTAAAATTAAACCGATTCAAGATACCCTACGTTTTGTCCAGTTAATTCTGCGTATGGGTGTTTATTTTGCTCCCTTAAGAATCTTTTTACCCGTCGCGGGACTGTTTTTTACTGCTTTTCTCGTTACCCTGTTTCAAGATTTATTCATTAGACAAGATTTAACCGAGTCCACTCTCATCTTATTCGTCGCTGCGATCCAAGTTGGGATGTTTGCCTTACTAGCAGATATGATCGACCGCCGTAGTAGTAGGTTTTAGGTTTTAGGTAGTAGGTTTTAGGTAGTAGGTAGTAGGTTTTAGGTAGTAGGTAGCGTTACTTGTTACTCGTTACTCGTTACTCCAAGCTTTCTCACCCATTATTAATTAATTGACAAAGCACTAAATAATTAAAGTAATAGCTAACATGATCTGTAAGTATAAATTTCTCATTTTTTTTAAAGCTTAATGAAATTACCAGAATTAGATGTTAAAACTATCGACCGTGTGGTAGAGATGGCTTGGGAGGATCGTACGCCTTTTGCTGCCATTGAAACTCAGTTTGGTTTAAAAGAAAAAGAAGTCATTGCTTTAATGCGCCAGGAGATGAAACCCTCTAGCTTTAAAATGTGGCGCAAACGAGTTACAGGACGCAAAACCAAACATCTGGCAAAAAGAGATTTTGTGGCAGGTAGATTCCGCTGTAAAGAACAGAAGTAGAAGTTAGGAGTTAAACTGGGCTTTATTTCAGGTGTGAGTAATGGCAATTAGGCAGAAGTCGGCAGTTAAGGTGATTGGAACATATTTATTGCTATGCGCGATCGCCTTTTTGATGTTGTTTCCGCTGTTGTGGTTGATTGGGACAGCGTTTAAATCCCCCACAGAAGATATTTTTGCTTTCCCTCCTCAGATATTTCCCAGTCAGCCTACTTGGGCTAATTTTGCGACGGTTTGGGAGACTTATCCTTTTGCTTTCTATCTGTACAATAGTGCGCTCGTGGCTTTTTTGGCAGTGGGCTTTAATTTGCTGTTATGCTCTTTGGCTGCCTATCCTTTGGCTCGTTTGGATTTTAAAGGACGGGAGTTTATTTTTGCTCTAGTCTTGGCAACAATTATGATTCCTTTTCAAATTGTGATGATTCCGCTCTATATTTTGGCGGTTAATTTGGGCTTGAGGAATACTTATTTAGGCATTGTCTTGCCCAATCTGACTTCGGCATTTGGTATTTTTTTGCTGCGACAGGCATTAAAAGCTGTTCCCCTAGAATTAGAAGAGGCTGCCCGCATTGATGGTTGCTCTGAGTTGGGTATTTGGTGGAATATTATGCTACCTGCCATTCGCCCAGCTTTATTTACCTTAGCAATCTTTGTTTTTATTGGTTCTTGGAGCGATTTCTTGTGGCCATTAATCGTGCTGGACGATCCTGATTACTACACCCTACCCTTAGCGGTAGCTAATTTAGCCGATTCTTTTTCTTTAGACTGGAGACTAGTAGCAGCAGGTTCAGTTATTTCCATCGCCCCAATTTTATTATTATTTTTATTCCTGCAAAAGTATATTGTGCCTACGGATGTGGGGAGTGGAGTAAAGGGGTAAAGAAGCAATTATTCAATTAGATTTCAGTTTTATCAGAATTTAAAGTTTGAGATGAATAGTTATTTTCGTGCTTATTCTCTTCTAGTTTTTATTATCAAAAACTTCTGCTGCTATGACCGATTAATATATTCAATTACTACAGCAATTTCCACCTCGTACTATTAATAATGAAGAGGAGTTAGAAGCAACACAAGCGGTTATTGATAAGTTACTCGATCGCCCTTTATTAAGTCCTGAAGAATTAGATTATCTTAACGTATTAGGAACATTGGTTTATGACTACGAACAAAAAGGTGAACCTATTCCCGATATTTATGGTATCGAACTATTGAAAGTTTTGATTGCCGAAAGACAGTTACGCCAAAAAGACCTAATACCTATATTTAAAACAGAATCTATTGTCTCTGATATCTTAAATGGTAAACGACAATTGACACTTCGTCATATTCAAGAATTAGGGCGATTTTTTAATCTATCTCCTGCTGTGTTTTTACCTGAAGAAGAAAGCTTAAAAGCGATCGCTTAAACCAAATCATCTAAATATATTAATCACTTCACCCTGACATCTCCAATAGAACTATGTCTAATCCGATGAAGACTCATAACATCGCCGACCTAATTTAATCAGTTTTTAAAGAACAATTGTGATGGAATCCGACCTACAACAAATTACTAATCGCTTAAAAGATTTTGGCTCAAGATCAGCGACTCCAGAGGCTAGAAAAGAGATTATGACAGCACTGGAGTCAAAGTGGGAAGGGGTGCAAGTGGTAGCAGCTAAAGTTCTTGCAATTTGGGGAGGAAGAGAATCCGTTGATGCTCTTCGTGCATGGCTTATTCAATGTCAACAGCGTAAAAATGGTTGGGCAGTAAGGAGCGTGGCAGTCAAAGCATTGTCAGAATGTATTGATGAATGTGATGTTGACTGGATTCTAGATATGTACTTCTCAGTTTCTGGTGTACTTACAAAACATGAATTGCTGTATCCCCTTGTGGTGAATCTTCCTCCAAAGGCAGCACGAAAAAGATTAATGCTGGAATGCAAAAGTACGGATCGTGACAATCGACAAGCTGCAATGAAAGCAATTGCCAATATGCGAAATAAGTTTCGTAATAGAGAAGCGATCCTTGAACAATTTACTCAAGATCCTGACCCTCAAATTCGTTATGGCGCAAGCATGAATTTGAAGAAGTTGATGATACAATAGCCAACACTCAATAATTCAAGTAGTGTATTCGTTTTCATGTCGACAAATGATTCTGAACTGCAAGCCCAAGCAAGAAGAATTCTGGATGAGATCGCTTTTAAGCCCTTTGAGCAATGCCAACCGCTGAGCCGTGGGTTTAAGAATATCCCTCCTCGCCCTGGTATCTACGCAGTCAGACATAAGATTGATGGACTACTCTACATTGGTAAGACTAAAAGTTTGCGAGGACGTTTCAGTGGTGGCCATAAAGCTTTTTTGTGGGCGTGGCTCGATAAATATAATGACGAAGACGTGCGGATTGCAGTAGAACTTATTGCACACTGGGAAAATCCCACGCTACTATTGGAACTAGAAGCTATAATTCTCAGAGCAACTGAGCCACCTTACAACGTTCAAATTCCAGCCCAGATGTGAAATTATGCAAAGCCAACTTCACGAACAACTATCCCGCTCCGATGCTGAAGTTATTCTACTGCGATTGCCTGAACGGATTCGCACTGCTCTAATCGATCGGGCTGCTGAAATTGAATACCCGATCGAAGCAGTTGTGGAAATGGCGATCGCTAGTTTTCTTGACACAGAAGCTTTAGGTTTTGTCGATTGTAAACCAGGACGTGGACAGTAAGCTTTCAAAGAACTTGAAAAATAAGATGATTTAGTTGCAAAGATAAAAGCGATCGCGATAGCCACTATCAGCTAAATTTTTAGTTTCGTCTTGATTACAGCCTAGTTGGGGCAAAATATCATCTTCTAGGTCTAAATTTACGCCAACAAGATTTAATGGCTGGGGTTGATTTGCCATCAAGCGATTCACCACAGACGCGAACTGATCTTGACCATACTGATTATCGCTAACTAACATAAATTGAGGTGTGGCAGACTGAGGTAACTCTAAACGTTTAAAGGAATAAGCTAAAGCTACCAATTCGCGAATTTCGGAATGAGTTTGGTGAGTTATGGCGACTAAAATCGGGCCGTTGGAAGTTTGTTGAATATAGGTTGCTAAGGCATCTGAATGGAGAGATTTTTTAAAGCCGAAGTCGTTTACAACCGTTAATGAGCCTAATAATCCCATAATTAGAATGACAGTTACTACCTTGTTCTGGGTAATAGTATTGAAAGTGGTGTTTAACCGACAATTAGCTAAAGCTACCGCAACGAGCAAAATCCAGGCGGGAAAATAGCCAAAATGATAACGCGCTGCCAAAGAAGCATCTTTCCCCAGACCATAAATCAACCCTAAAAACATGATTAATGAGCCGACTAAATAACCTGTCAAGATAATCATCGGCAAGCGAGTAGGAGAATTAGCGATCGCTCTACGCCACTGTCTCACCAGAATCGGCATCGCCCAAATCAAAACCCCCAAGACAATCACCCCAGAGCCAATTACCACCACCTTAGACACCCCTTCGATGGGCAAAAGCATCACCATGGTAATCATCCAGACTAGCAGGCGAGGAATTGGCAGGAAAACATCACCAAGTTCATAACTAGTAGCAATCCAGGTGGTCATCTCATTGCCCGCAACGCTTCTCGCCATGGGTAACCAGACCAAAGCAGTCGCCAAAGTTCCTACACCCGCCAAACTCAAGCCCCGCAAATATCTCACAGGTTGGGGATCTCGAATAACTAACCAAAAAAACACTACGGCGATCGCTTGGGCCCCCAAAGCCAAGACAAAGAAATAATGGGTGGCAATGCCCAAACCATTAACTACAATCCAAACTAAACTCAGCCACAGTGGCAAACTTCTTTGCTGACGAATTAGCCTGATACTTTCCACTAAACAGGCAAGAGATGCTATCACCCACAGCACAGTTAGAGTATAGTGTCGTGCTTCTTGTGCCAGATAAACACCATAGGGAGAAAACGCCATCAGCATCGCTGCCAAATGAGCCACCAAACGAGAGCGAAAAGCCATCCAACCCAAGGCAAAAATACCAGGAATTGCCAACGTCCCAAAAACCGCACTCAGCGATCGCGCAACCTGTAATGAGACTAGATCCCCGTCTTTGAGCCAAAAATCTGCCCACCAACGAGTTAACCAAAAATACAGGGGTGGATGAGTACTTTCTTCCACTAATCGTCTAAACACCTCTGGATAGCCAATTGCCGTATCTAAACGTAGGGGGGCTAATAAAGTATCAAGATCGATAACTCGATCGAGGGGAATCTGCTTAAAACCATGACCCAAACTATAGCCAATCGTGGCAATTTCAATTGAGGCAGGAGGTTTTAGCTCTAAGTTAAACAGGCGGATAGCCAAGCCTAAACCAACCCAGACAAGGAGTAATAACAGGCTAATGACAGTAGAGTGTTTTTGCTGATTGCTAAATTGGTTGCTAAATTTCAATTGCAGGTCAAATATTCTCAATTATATCGGTCATGTCAGGCGCTACAAATATTAACAGTCTTTGGCTCAAATGACGAATTAGAACGACAATTCCGTATTCATCATTACAAAATCCCTGGGTCATAAAACGACTATTCTAAAATTTATTAAAATAAACATTTAAGACCTAGATCGAGTTTTTAACCGAGTAATAAGTTTAGGACAACTAATAATGACCATCAATTTGAGCAAAGGGGAAAGAATTTCCCTCGAGAAAGTAGCCCCAGGACTAGTAGAGATTTTTATCGGCTTAGGCTGGGATATTAATGTTACCGATACTGGAGGAGATTTTGATATTGATGCGTCAATTTTTCTTTTGGACAGTAAAGATAAGTTAATTTCTGACCAGCATTTTATTTTTTACAATAATCCCAAAAGTCCAGATCCCGCACAATCAATTCAGCAACGGGGGGACAATCGCACTGGCGCAGGAGAAGGAGACGACGAAATCGTTGATGTTAATCTTAAAACCATACCTCCAGAAGTGGTGAAAATGGCTCTTACCGTTACCATTCATGAGGCGGAGAAGCGCCACCAGAATTTTGGTCAGGTGAGTAATGCTTTCGTCAGAATTGTCAACTGCCAAAATGAACAAGAAATCATTCGCTATGACCTAACAGAAGACTTTTCGGTAGAGACTGCGCTGATTATGGCAGAACTTTATCGCAAGGATGGTGAATGGCGCATGAATGCTGTCGGCGCGGGTTATGAAGGCGGACTACAGGCTTTGGTAGAACGATATCAGTAAAGCTGTAAGCCTTTGATTCAAGCAGCAGTGTAGGGTGGGCGACGCGAAGCTAGTCCTAAAGGACGACGCGTAGCTAGTGCTTTAGCATAAGCTTCGTGACCAGAGGGAATCCTTTAGGGCAAATGCTTTAGTGCATCGCAAATAATCATAAAGAGCGATCGCTCTTTGATAATGCCCACCATTCGATCAGCAATCAGTAATTAGTAATCAGTAATCAGTAATCAGTAATCATGGCAGTTAATCTGAGTAAGGGACAGCGCATTTCTCTAGAGAAAGTCGCACCAGGAATTAGCGAAGTTTTTGTGGGGTTGGGTTGGGATACTAATATTACCGATACGGGGCAAGATATTGATATTGATGCTTCTGTATTTTTGTTAGATAGTAACGAGAAATTGATCTCTGACAATCACTTTATTTTTTATAACAATCTTGCTAGTCCCGATCCTGATAAATCCGTCGAGCATTTGGGGGATAATCGCACTGGCGCAGGAGAAGGAGACGACGAGGTAATTAAAGTCAATCTTAAGCAAGTGCCTCCAGACGTACAGAGGATTTCTATGGTGGTAACTATCCATGAAGCGGAACAACGTCAGCAAAATTTTGGACAGGTGCAGAATGCTTTTGTGCGGGTAGTTAACGCTCAAGATAAACAGGAAGTAGTCAGGTATGACCTGACAGAAGATTTTTCCATCGAAACGGCTTTGATTATGGCGGAACTCTATCGTAAGGATGGAGAATGGCGAGTTAATGCCGTTGGCGCAGGCTACCAAGGTGGATTACAGGCATTATTAGACCGTTATCAATGAACAGTGAGCAATGAGCAATGAGCAATGAGTCCTAAAGGATATGCCCTAAAGGACTAGCTTCGCGTCGCACGTCACAATGAGCAATGAGCAGTAATTAGTAATCAGTAACCAGTAATTAAAATCATGGCAATCAATTTAAAGAAAGGACAGCGTATTTCCCTCACCAAAGAAGATCCCAGTTTGCAGCAAATTATGTGTGGTTTGGGTTGGGACGTTGCGCCCAAGTCTGGGGGATTTTTCGGTGGTAATAAACAGTTCGATCTTGATTCTTCAGTTCTCTGTTTAAATGCTGATAAAAAATTACTCGATGTTAAAAATATAATTTATTTTGGTAATTTAAGACATAGTTCTGGGGCGATCGCTCACCAAGGAGATAACCTAACAGGTGCAGGAGAAGGAGATGACGAAATTATTAACATCGATCTGCCGTTAATTCCTCCCAGCATTGTTTATTTGCTTTTTGCCATTAATATCTATAAATGCAATGAGCGTCGTCAAGATTTTGGCATGGTCGAAAATGCCTTTGTCCGTCTAGTAAATCGCAATAGCAATAAGGAATTGGCTCGCTATAATCTCTCTGGTGCAGAATATCAAGGGATGACGGGGATGATTCTAGCTGAAGTTTACCGCCACAATGATGAATGGAAAATGGCAGCTGTTGGTAACGGATTTAAGATTGCTACCCTGGCAGATATCGCCAAAATTTATACTTAAATTAATTAACTAGCTTTGAGTGTTAGCTCTTTGATGCTTGTTTTAATTGACCCAGAAAATTTTAGAATAAGAGTAAGATTATAAAGCTATTTAGCTAAAGCGATTAATCTACATGATAAATAGAAATACCGTAAAAATTCAGTGTCTTGGATTACCCTAAAAACGACTAAAGCTCGCTGGGAAGCTGACTTAATGCAGCAAATATTAAACGCCTACGATATTCCTTGTCGCGTGCTTAATATTGGTGCAGGAATTTATTGTGGAGATGGCAGCCAGGCAGCACTCCAGGTCAGAACTAAAGATCGATGGACAGCCCTTTTGCTTCTCAGTCCTGCTGAAGATAGTCAAGATTAAAATACTATAAAAACACTATAAAAACACTATAAAAACCTAAATTTATGTCTTCTTTATTTGATTGGTTCGCCAATATTAGAAAAACTGAAGCTCCTTTGCCAAAGCAACAGGAACGAGAAATTGCCGATGGATTATGGACTAAGTGTAACTCCTGTAGTTCGGTAGCCTACACTAAAGATCTTGAGGCTAATCAGCTAGTCTGTCCTGAATGCGATTATCATAATGCGGTAGGAAGCAGTGAAAGGATTAAGCAGCTAATTGATGCTAATACCTGGATGCCGCTGGATGAAAATATTCAACCGATAGATCCGCTTAAATTTCGCGATCGCAAAGATTATTCGGCTAGATTACTCGACTATCAGACCAAAACTGGTTTGACTGATGCGGTACAAACTGGAACAGGTTTGATTGATGGTTTACCCTTAGCCCTAGGAGTCATGGACTTCAGTTTTATGGGTGGCAGTATGGGATCGGTCGTCGGCGAAAAGCTTTGTCGTTTAATTGAACACGCGACAGAAGAACAGTTTCCCGTAGTAGTTGTCTGTTCTTCTGGTGGGGCGAGGATGCAAGAAGGTTTATTTAGCCTGATGCAAATGGCTAAAATTTCGGGGGCTTTGCACCGTCATCAAACCGCCAAACTACTCTATATTCCCGTGCTGACTCATCCGACTATGGGTGGAGTAACCGCTAGTTTTGCCATGCTAGGAGACGTGATTATTGCCGAACCTAAGGCAACTATTGGTTTTGCTGGCAGACGAGTCATTGAGCAAACTCTGAGGGAAAAACTACCCGATGGCTTTCAAACCTCTGAATATCTTTTAGAGCATGGTTTTGTCGATTCGATTGTGCCTCGCACTAATTTGAAGAAAACTTTGGCGCAATTAATTAGTCTGCATCAGCCCTTTTATTCATTAATGTCTCCCATTGAAGAAAAAAACGGTCATTATTCGGAAGTAACAAAGACTGTTTGATTGCAGTCAAGAGTGTAATACCAATTCTCTATAACAATGCACTAAATTAAATTTAACCCCTTTGTGTCTTAGCGTCTTAGCGCGAGATTTAAACTTAGAATATTAAGTGCAGCTTCAAGGAGAAATGGTGTAAGTATCAATTGTCCTACGATTAAATATCCTTTGATCTCGATGCAACTTTTTTTGCCAAAGCAACTATTCATCTTCATGCCTTTAATTATGGTGGCTAATCTTGGCTTATTTCCAGCATCAGCAACCGCCAATGCTACGCCTTTAACTCAAACTGAAATTGACCAAAAGATTAAAACCATACCTCAATGGCAACAGTCAAAACAAACAATTACCCGTACTTTTGAGTTTAAAAACTTTGTTGAAGCGATCGCTTTTGTCGATCGATTAGTCGAGCCTGCCGAAGCAGCAAAACACCATCCTGATTTGGCTATTTCCTACAATAAAGTCACGGTTTCCCTCTCCTCTCACGATGCAGGAGGCTTAACGGAGCGAGATTTTGCTATGGCAAAGACTATCTCCAACCTTGCTAAGTGAACTAAAATGAGTGTAAGATATTTGTCACTAATTGAACACCATATATGCAGCAGTTTTTTGGCGATTGGACTCCGTCCAAGCTTCGCGATCGCAATCAACCTTACTTTAACTGGGTAAACAAGCTGCTTTTGAGCTGGTTTCTAGCTACTCTTGTTAGTACTCCAGCTGTGGCTGATAGTGTGGTTAAAGAAGCCAAAATCTATAAAGTGCGTAATCAAGTAGACATCAACTATGGTCAAAAATTAGATTGGAGTCAAGCCGAACTTGGCGACGTAATTATGCCTCAAGATTCTGTGCGTACTGGTGCTAATTCTCGCGCAGATCTGCTATTTAATGAAGGAACTTTGGTCAGAACAGGTGCAGGCACTATCTTTCGCTTCCCTCCTGGTAAACGCAGCTTTGAATTAACCAGTGGTGCCGCCTTGATTATGATTCGTCCCGAACAAGGACAAAGCACGATTACTACCCCTGAAGCTAAAGTAGTTTCCCAAGGAACGGCTTTATTTGTGCAGCATAACCCCAAGAATAGCTCATCTCTAGTCGGGGTTCTGACAGATAGTCCTGCGGGTCTAGTTAAAGTACAAAGTACCAATGGCGAGGTGACGATTTATTTACAAGCAGGTCAGTTTGTAACAATTGTCGAAGGAGTTGTGGGACTTGTCGAACATTTTGTTTTGCCAATGTTTTATGAAACGGTGGAACTTGCAGCAGGCTTAGGTTTAGACCCAGAAGCAAGGGAAAAACTGCTAGCCAAAGAATCTCCAGCAGTACAGCAAACGATCAGAGCAGTCCAGGCTGAAGCGATCGCGCCATTGCAAAATCAACTAAACTGGCTTCAGGGTCTTTGTCAGGTTCAAGTGGAAACAGAAAACCTCGATCCTTTATTACAAATAATCGGACTTGATGCTTCAGAAATTAAGGCTAATTTAGCTATTGCCGAGCAAAATCCAGTGGTGTTGCCTTTGCGATCGCTTGGTGGAGTAAACTGGTTAGGAAAATATTGTGACAATCAGATTAAGCGTAAATAATTTAAAATCAAATAATTAATCATCTAAAGATTAAGAAAAATTAAGTAGGGTAAAGCTAGTTTAATTTTGCCTAAACTGCTGGTATTGATGATTTTGACCCTAACATTTACTATTGCTACTAGATAACCATTGATTAAACTGTAACAGGATTTACTTAAACATTACAGATTATTACTTTGTTTTTAATAAAGGAGACTAGAAGCAGCTTAATCTTTTATCTTCAGGATCGATGGATGAATTCAATACATCTATCCAAATAAATAAAAAATTAATTTGTTGTCACAATTAAGGAGAGCTTAATGCTTGACGCTTTTTCCAGAGCCGTAGTAAGTGCAGATAGCAAGACTGCTTGCATAGGCGGAGACGAACTACAATCTCTAAAAAACTTTATTTCTGAAGGAAACAAACGTTTAGACGCTGTTAACACAATTGCTAGTAACGCTAGTTGTATTGTGTCTGATGCTGTTGCGGGTATGATTTGTGAAAACCAAGGCTTGATTCAAGCTGGTGGTAACTGCTATCCTAACCGTCGCATGGCTGCTTGTTTGCGCGATGGCGAAATCGTTTTACGTTACATCACTTACGCTCTATTATCTGGTGATGCTTCCGTACTAGAAGATCGTTGCTTGAACGGATTGAAAGAAACTTACACTGCTCTTGGTGTACCTTTACAATCTACTGGTCGTGCTGTTGGTATCATGAAAGCAGCTTCCTTGGCTCACATCAATAACACCAACACCGAAGCTAATGGTGGCAAAAGATTCCGCAGAATGGAAATGAAAGATGGCGATTGTTCTGCAATCACTTCTGAAGCTGCAAGCTACTTTGACAGAGTAATTTCTGCCCTTAGCTAGTTTTTTGTTTAGTCTCAATGTGGTCAGCTTTTGGCACGAGCATTGAAAACTTACCATAATTTAATTTCAAGCAATTCAGGAGATAATTAATCAATGAAATCTGTTGTAACTACAGTTGTTACTGCTGCTGATGCGGCGGGACGCTTTCCCACTACTTCTGACTTAGAGTCAGTCCAAGGTAGTCTTCAACGTGCTGCTGCTCGTATGGAAGCTGCTGAAAAACTAGCTGGTAACATCGATCAAGTTGCTCAAGAAGCTTACGATGCTGCTATCAAAAAGTATTCTTACTTGAACAACGATGGTGAAGCTAACTCCAATGACACCTTCAAAAGCAAGTGTCTGCGTGATGTTAAGCACTACATGCGCTTAGTAAACTACTGTCTAGTTGTCGGTGGTACTGGCCCTCTAGATGAGTGGGGTATTGCTGGACAGCGTGAAGTATATCGTTCTTTGAACTTACCTACTGCTCCTTACGTAGAAGCTTTGACTTTTGCTCGTAACCGTGGTTGCGCTCCTCGCGATATGTCTTCTCAAGCATTAGTTGAATATAATTCTCTATTAGACTACGTAATCAACTCTCTTTCTTAAGAGTTTGGTTTAAGAGTTTAATTTTCTCTTATAGACAGATAATATTAAATATTTCTGTTTAAATAATGAGGGCTTTAGGTCTGTTGCTGTGACTTTAAGAGGTTTTGGTATCAGTCTTAAAGCTCTTGTTGTTTATGTAATATCAAGTAATGACTAATGACTATTGACGCTTTATTTGAAAAACTGAAGCATCCCAATCCCAACCTACGCTTTAAAGCGATGTGGGAAATAGCCGAGGCGAAAGATGAAAACACGATTCCTCGTCTGATGAGCATTCTCGATCAAGAGGATGTATCCTATCGTAGAGCAGCAGTAAAAACTTTAGGTGTAATTGGTGCGGAAGTAGTTCCTCCTGTGGTAGATGCACTGCTAAACAGCGACAACCCTACAGTACGCTCTAGCTGTGCTAAGGTGCTAGCACAAATCACCGTTAATCATCCAGATGTACCAATGCCCGAAGAAGGTATCCAAGGATTAAAGCAAGCATTAAACGATCCTAATCCTGTAGTTAACATACCTGCGGTGATGACATTGGGTGAAATCGGCTCGCCAGTATTTGACCTTTTAGTAGAGACTTTAAACACCACTGACAACATCGTGGTTCAAATGTCGATCATTAATGCTTTAGGCTCGATGGGGGATGAAAGAGGAGTAGAAGTTTTAAGGCATCTGAGTCAAAATCAATCTGCCGATCCCTATCTTCAAGAATCTGCAACTAGCGCTCTATCTCGTTTAGAGATGGTGATTAAATACAAAAGCTAATTAATCAAAAGTTTTTTTAAAATTCAGGGAAAGCTAAGAGTATGTTTAAACAACTGCTCTCGGTATTTCTCGAATCTCGTTGTGAATTTTGTCACCGCACTACTTCTAATAGCCTGTGCGAATATTGTTGGCAAAAACTCTCTAGTCATCAATTAAAAAAAAGCGATCGCCTTCAACTCAATCGGACTCAAGCTGTATTTGCCTGGGGTAGGTATGACGGACAGTTAAAAAGAGCGATCGCCTTGATGAAGTACCAAGGGAAACCAGAAATTGGTAGTGTCTTGGGAACTCTTTTAGGACAAGCTTGGCTAGAGAGTAAACCAATTAAACTTCCGTCCAAAGTAACTGTCGTGCCGATTCCGCTACACCGCAATAAGCAGAAGGTGCGTGGCTTTAATCAGGCAGAAGTGATGGCGAAAAGTTTTTGTCAAATTACAGGATATAAATTAAATACTCAGGCTTTAATTCGGATTAAAGAAACCGAAGCGATGTTCAATCTGCAAACCTTAGCAGCAAGAGCTAAAAATTTACAGGGTGCATTACAAATAGGCGCGAAACTGCCCAAATATCCTGTTTTACTGCTAGATGATATTTACACCACAGGAACTACTGTTAAAGAATCAATTAAAGTATTGCAACAGAATAAAATTGAGGTTATTGGTGTGGCGGTAGCAGCGAAAGCAGGTAAATGATACTAAATCCTGTTGGTATACAACATTTAAAAGTTGAGCAAAGGTAATGGGTAATGGGTAATGGGTAATAGGTAATAAAGTTTCAGCTTTATCTCATTCATTTCTAAACAATAAAAGTATTTGTCTCAGGGGGAACATCCTGCCAACGTCCTTCACCTACTGCCCTGACTGCTTCTTTAAGACTCACATCTCCCGTATAGATTGCCCGACCAACAATTACGCCTGTAACTCCTATTGGTTCGAGGCTCAGAAGACTCAATAAGTCGGTTAGGGAGCTTACACCACCAGAGGCAATTACGGGAATCTCAATTGCTTGCGCTAATTCCCTGAGTGCATCCATGTTAGGCCCCGATAAAGTACCATCACGATGAATATCGGTATAAATAATTGCTGCTGCCCCTTGTTGAGCCATCCGTTGGGCTAAATCTGTGGCTGCGACTTCAGAAGTTTCTAACCATCCCCTAGTTGCTACCATGCCGTTACGGGCATCAATGCCAACCACAATTTGATTGGGAAACTCTTGACATAATTCTGTGACTAGCTCTGGTTTTTCGACTGCTACAGTACCCAAAATAGCTTGCTGAACTCCTGTTTTGAGTAATCGATCAACTCCTGCGCGATCGCGTAAACCACCGCCAACCTGGACGGGAATATCGATCGCTTTGGCGATCGCCTCAATCACTGATAAATTAACTGATTTACCTTCTTTTGCTCCGTCTAAATCGACTACATGGAGTCTGGTTGCCCCTTCTGCTGCCCATTGAAGAGCAACTTCTACAGGATTATCGTTGAAAACTGAAGCCTGATTATAATCGCCTTGATAAAGACGGACACATTTACCGTCTAGTAAATCTATTGCTGGGATGACTTGCATGATTACTGGTTACTGATTACTGATTACTGTTATTAAACATGAGAATACATTTGCTCTGCCCAAAGTTGTACTGACTCGGAGAATAAGGAATGATAGTTTTGTAGTTCGATATTATTCATTCCCAAGCGTCGAGCTTTATCAAATAGGTAGACCAGCGATCGCGTTGCTGCTTCGGCTGCTTGAGGAGTTTCAGGATTGGCTTTTAATAAGGCTTCTAATTCTTTTTTGATGGGGATGAGGGACTCGCGATCGCGACTATTGGAAAAGGGACGGGCTGGAGTCTCTTCTTCTTCTAATAGTTGTCCTTCAGGGGGGACATAGGTATGAGTCTTAGCGTCATAGGCTAATACCTCTCCTGTTTCGATGTTGTAAACCCAGGCATAGATCTTGAGTTTGCCTTGATGTAGTCTAGTTCTGACGATGGGATAGGTTTTGAGATTATCGATCTGAATCAGGACATTTTCTGCCACCAACATATCCATCAAATCTTCATCGTTATAGTTAGAATAGTTTTCCAGCACTAGACGGCGAGTTGCTTCGGCATGTTTGAGCCAATCGTAAACCAGAGGCATATCTTTTTGCAGTTTATTGAGCTTCAATAACCCTTTCATCGCGCCACAGTTAGAATGTCCGCAGACAACTACCTGCTCGATACCCAAGGCGTTAATGGCATACTCAATTGTGCCACCTTCCCCACCATTGGCAGCACCATAGGGAGGAATAATATTGCCTGCGTTACGAATGACAAATAGTTCTCCCATATCAGTATTAGTGATTAAGTTGGGATCGACCCTAGAGTCTGAACAGGCAATGAATAGCACCCTCGGCTTTTGACCATGAGCAAGCTGCTCTAATAGCTCTTGATGACTACTGACATATGTTTGCCTGAATTTATCTAGTCCGCGAATTAGCTTTTTCACTCTTTACCTATTTGCCAAAAAATCGTCAACTTTAAGTTCTATTATCTAATAAAAGCTCAAAAGATTAAATCTAACTTCAAAATCCAAGTTTTAATTTTGGCGATCGCAGAATTTACTTGAATATTAAAATCATGTGTTGCACTCTTTTTCACCGATCGGCTGGGGATGAAGCTGTTTTTAAAGTTCAGAATCTGGGAATTGATACATACTTGTAAACGCAAATTAATTAACTTTTCTACCGCATATTAATCTCCCCGATATCTACAGTTTTTGAAAGTGTTAAAATCCATTCAACCACAGAAATTATATCCGCCAGAGGAATCGGAACTTGTTGCGAAAATCTGCCCTCCTCAATATCTGCCACCACTTCTTCTGTAGCAACATTACCAGGGTTAATAACTGTAATACCTATTTTGTAATCAAATAATGCTAACTTTAATGCTTGCGCTGCTCCTCTCAAGCCAAACTTTGAGGCTGTGTTAGCCACCTCAATTGATGCTGAATTATCCAACCCAGATAGTGAGCCAATAAATATCGCTCTTGGGTTGTCGGATTTAATCAGATTTTTGGTAAGCTGTTTAGTCAGTTCGATGGGAGCAATAGTATTTACTGCTATCACATAGCGAGTTTCTCGATCGGAACTTTGCATAAAGTTGTATTGTTCTGTAAATGCTCCGTCTTCCCAAACTCCCCCCATGAATAATAGGGCATCCAATTTAGATTCACCAATAGTATCGGCAACTAATTTTATGCCTTCTGGAGTGGAAATATCTGCTTGAATCCATTCTCCTGCGACTGGCTGGCTTCTTGAGACGGAAACCACATAATCACCTTTTTGAACAAAATGTTGAGTTACAGCCGCACCAATACCTCGACTAGCTCCTATAACAACGATTCGCTTTTTCTCTAACTGCATTTCCAGCTTTTGTAATTGTCAATAGTTTTAATACTTCTGGTACTTCTTGATTGAATTGATTGAAAATTAAAATGAAATATAGTCATTCCAAATAAAAAACATGCGATCTTGTAGGGACGATTCGCGAATCGCCCCTACTACCTACTACCTACTACCTACTACCTACTACCCACTACCCACTATTTAATCTCAACCCATCAATTCAAACTTAACGATCTACTAAGCAGCATCTAATAATCCGCTATGTCTTAATAAAGGCTCAGTTTGTGGCTCTCTACCTCGGAAAGATTGAAATACTTCCATCGGGTGTAAGCTACCACCGAGAGACAGAACAGTATCTTTAAAACGTTTACCTACAGTTTTCACTGCTGTTTCATTCTCCAGACCAACTTCTTCAAAAGCAGCAAAGGCATCGGCGCTTAAAACTTCCGCCCATTTGTAGCTATAGTATCCTGCTGCATATCCGCCAGCAAAAATATGTCCAAAAGAACAAAGGAAATTGTCTTCAGGAATGGGTTGTAGGACGCTAGTAGTTTTAGCTAGGCGATCGCGCACATCATTAGGAGTTTCTGTTCCTCCTGGTTCATAATTAGAATGGAGTTCCATATCTAACATCCCAAAATGCAGTTGGCGCAGCATTCCTGAGCCACTCATATAGTTTTTCGCAGCAACTAACTTTTGATAATATGCTTCAGGCAAAGTTTCGCCAGTTTGATAGTGTTTTGCCATGCCGAAAAGAGTCGGGCGATCGTAACACCAGTTTTCCATAAACTGACTGGGTAACTCTACTGCATCCCATTCCACGTTATTGATTCCCGCTGCACCGACATAATCAATGGTAGTCAACATATGCTGTAAACCATGACCAAATTCATGAAAGAGGGTAGTTACCTCACCAAAAGTCATCAAGCTAGGTTTGTCGTCCACAGGAGGAGTTTGGTTACAGGTGAGATATGCCACTGGTAAACGAGTTTCTGTCTTACCTTCTACAGTCATTTTTGCTCGACTAACACAGTCATTCATCCACGCACCACCACGTTTTTCGGCGGGACGAGAATAAGGATCGAGATAGAAAAAGGCGATCGCTCCATTTTCATCAGCTATCTTAAAGTAGCGTACATCTTCGTGCCATACAGGTGCTTCCCCATCGGCTGCGGTAATGGTTACGTCAAAGATACGGTTAGCTAAACCAAATAAACCATCCAAAACTTTAGGTAAAGAGAAGTAAGGACGCAATTCTTCCTCATTAAAGTCAAATTTAGCTTCTCGCTGCTTCTCTGCCCAATAACTTACATCCCAATGCTTAAGATCTTCTTGTCCTGCAAAAGCTTTCAACTCTTCAAATTCTTTAACTGCTGCATCATAACTAGCACCTCGCAGATCATCCTGTAGCTTTTGGACTGCATCTACATCAGTCGCCATTTTTTTAGCTAAACTCAATTCCGCAAAATTAGCAAAACCGAGAATATTTGCTTTTTCTTTTCTTAATTCTAAAATGCGATCGATATTGCCACGATTATCCAATTCACCACTAGCAGCACGAGAGACAAAAGCTTTATATAGTTTTTCCCGCAATTCCCGATTTGTGGCATATTTCATGTAGGGAACATAACTAGGATAATCCAAAGTAACTACCCAAGGGCCATTTTCAGCAGTTGCGTCTTCATCGCCTTCAGCTTTAGCAGTTTGCGCCATCAAGCCCAAAGCACTAGGAGGTAAGCCTTCCACGTCTTTTTTATCAGTCAGCTTAAGTTTAAAAGCCTTAGTCGCATCCAAGACATTATTAGAAAACTTAGTGGATAATTCCCCAGACTCCAATTGAATCTGATTAAATCTGTCTTTAGTTTCCCCTGTCAAACCCACACCAGATAATTCAAAATCTTTAATAGAAGACTCAACAATCCGCTGTTGCGCTGGCTCTAATTTATCCCACTCTGCACCATCTTTAATTGCTTTAAATGCTTCGTATAAAGGCTTGCTTTGACTTAGCTTGGTATAAAACTTAATTACCTCTGGCTGCATCTTCTCATAAGCTTCGCGCAATTCAGGACTATTTTTGACCCCCATCAAATGTCCTACAATCCCCCAACTCCAGCCTAAACGCTCTTCTAACTCTGTCAGGGGTTCGATTAAACCAGACCAAGTAGGAGTTACATTTGACTCTAGTTTAGTAACTGCTTCGTCTAACTCTTTTAATAGTTGCGTCATGGCTGGAACGACTTGTTCTGCCTTGATTTCGTTAAAGGGAGGTAGTCCTTTGCCAATTAATAATGGATTTTTGGTAATAGTTGCGTCTGTCATGTAAATAAATGTCTGCCGATTATATTTATATTTATTTACCCTAACGTTTTATCTGAAGGTGTTGCAGCAGTATGCAGGTTGGGATTACCGAAATTTTAGAAATTTTAAGTTTGCGATCGCACGTCCAATCAAATGTAGGGTGGGTAAAAAAATACTTTGAGTACACAACATTTTAATCAAGAAATTTGCCCACCATTAAAATTTAATAATCGGTTAATCAAAATATTTGTAAGTTAGATTTTTTTCAGCTTTTGTTAATTTAAGCTTCACAGCAGGGAATTGTTTAAATAAGTGCCATTTTAGATAACAGATCCTTATTTGAATTAATTTTGTTTATGGAAGTTTTACTTGGCTTGATAGTTGGATTGATTTTAGGCGGAATGTTTATTAGGCTAACAATGCGTTTGCAAATACAAGAAATAAAATCTCAAAAGCGGGCAAGTGATGATAAATTATCTTTTTATTGTTCGCAACTAGAAACATTGTCGGCTGAAAACAATGACCAAAAGCAAAAAAATCAAAGGTTAGAAATAGAAATTCGCTCAACTCTCAGTAAAGCAAGCGATGCAGAGGCGAAGATATCACGCTTATCAGAGTTGCAGCAAGAGGTACAAATTAAAACGAGCGAAGTTCAGAGTCTTCAATCACAGATTACTGTTCAAAAAGAAGATATATCCAGATTAACTGCCGATTTAAGCAACAAAGAGCAATTTGCTAAACAGAAAATCGAAGAGTTGAATACTAATTTACAGCAGGTAAATTCGGAAAGTAACCGTTATCGAGAAGAAATAGAATTAGCCAATCAAAAGAATGCAGCAGCTAACGCTCAACAAGAACAACTAGCTTATCTTAGACAAGAACTAGAACAAGAAAAAATTAAAAATCAAGGGCTTCAAACTGAAAAAACTAATTTAATAGCAAAATTGTCCAACAGTGATACAGAGGCAAAGATATCACGCTTATCAGAGTTGCAGCAAGAGTTACAAATTAAAACAAGCGAAGTTCAGAGTCTCCAATCACAAATTACTGTCCAAAAAGAAGATATATCCAGATTAACTGCCAATTTAAGCAACAAAGAGCAATCCGCTAAACAGAAAATCGAAGACTTGAATACTAATTTACAGCAGGTAAATTCAGAAAATAATCGTTATCGAGAAGAGATAGAATTAGCTAATCAAAAGAATGCAGCAGCTAACGCTCAACAAGAACAACTAGCTTATCTCAGACAAGAACTAGAACAAGAAAAAATTAAAAATCAAGAGTTTCAAGCCGAAAAAAATGATTTAATAGCAAAATTATCCAACTTAGAATCTCAATTAGATTTACTTGAAAACCTAGAACAAAAATTTACCAGCACCTTTGAACTCCTCTCTTCTAAAGCTTTACAACATAATAATCAGCAATTTATTGAAGTAGCCAAGGAAACTTTTGCCAACATTCATCAGTCCTCTCATAATCGATTAGACAACTTAGTTTCACCATTAAATAGCTCCCTTGAGGCATTTAATAAACAAATTAAAGAAATTGAAAATTCTCGACAAGAAGATAAGGGTAAAATTTCAGAACAACTACAGTCCGTTGTTAATGCTCAATATCAACTACAAACTGAAACCGCTAATTTATCAAAAGCTTTGCGTCAGCCTGTAGTTCGTGGTATATGGGGAGAAATGCAATTGAAGCGCGTAGTGGAATTGTCAGGTATGCAAGAACACTGCGACTTTACCATTCAAGAAACTGTTCACACTGAAGACGGTTCTCCTAGTAGACCAGACTTAATTGTTAAGCTTCCTGGCAAAAAACAAGTAATTGTAGATTCTAAGACTCCTTTAAAAGCCTATTTAGAAGCTATAGAAGCAAAAGAAGAATCAATACAGCTTGCGTGTTTGAAAAATCATGCTGGACATATTCGTACTCACATTAATCAACTAAGTTCCAAAAATTATTGGGAACAATTTAATCAAACACCTGAATTTGTGATTATGTTTTTACCTGGGGAAGTATTTTTCAGTGCTGCTCTTCAACAAGACCCAAGGTTAATTGAGTTTGGAATAGAAAAGAAAGTTATTTTGGCTACACCAACAACTTTAATTACACTATTAAAAACCATAGAGTATGGTTGGAGGCAGGAACGAGTTGCAGAAAATGCTCAAGCAATTGGTAATTTAGGTCGAGAACTATATGACAGATTTATTAAATTTACACAGCATTTAAACACTGTCCGTAAAAAGCTTGATGATACTGTTAAAGCATATAATACAACAATAGGGTCTTATGAATCTCGACTTCTGGTAACTGCTCGAAAATTTCAAGAAATAGGTGGTTATGGTAATGATGAAGTTGAAAGTATTAAAATAATTGATCGTTCTATTCAATTAATAACGCAAGAATACAATTTAGAAAATGATAAATAATAAAATTTGATATTCACTTTATAGATTGATATCTCATAGCTGATCTACAAAACCCACCAGGAAATAAGTTAGAAAGCTTGAAGGGAGAATACAGCATTAGGATTGATCGCCAGTGGAGAATCTGTTTTATTTGGAAGAAAGAAAATGCCAGTAATGTGGAAATTGTTGACTATCATTCCTAATTTTACTTAACTACTGTACATATCAAAGCAGATAATGAATAACAAATTATTAGATAATCCAAAAGTAGGTGAAATTCTCAAAGCAGAATTTCTTGAAGAAATTGGGATGAGTCAAAATGCTTTAGCAAAGGCTATTAATGTCCCATCTAACAGAATTCATGCGATCATTAATGGGACAAGACGAGTGACAGCAGACACCGACTTAAGGCTATGCCGTTTCTTCGGGTTATCAGAAGGATATTTTCTCAGACTTCAAAATGCTTATGAACTGATGGAAGCAAAGCGAAATTTAGGAAAAGTTTTAACAGAAATTCAACCCTATGCTTCTTAAAATTCATGGCGCGATCGCCTGCTCCATCGGCAGTTCCATCTTGATTAGTATCATCAACTAAATAATCTAATAATATAGATGACATTTGACAATTGTAGCTTAGTCAAGACAATCGCTTTTTTTCAAGCTTGAGAGAGTTGGAAATTAACAGGATGTGCGATCGCGCTTGGCACAATAAAAAAATAAATTGCTTTGATTTAGTCTTCAATGTCTTGAATAATCATCCTAATTTTAATTTTTAATTCAGGTAAATAGTCGCTAATGATTCCCCAAACTTCAGCTAAATCAACTCTTAGATAATCATGAATTAAAACATCTCTTAACCCAGCAATTCTTCTCCAAGGTATTTCTGGATATTTTTCTTTGATTTTTGGCGACAGTCTTTTTGTTGCTTCCCCTATCACTTCAAAATTTCTAATTACAGCATCTTGAATAATACGGGTACGCATGAAAGTTTCTTCTCCAGCATCTGTGTAAGATTCAATTGCCTCAATACATTCTTGAATATTACTCAGATAAAGTAAATCGTTTTTCATAGAGGAATAGCTTCTTGCAAAACTTGCTCTCTAATGTATTCATGTAAAACTTCTGGTTTAGCAACATCTACTTTATAGCCAAGTAAATCCTCTAAATCTTGAATCAACGCAATTCTATCTAATAGATTTTTTCCAGGCTCTATATCCATCAAGAAATCAATATCACTATTCGTCGTAGTTTCATTTCTAACTACAGAACCAAAAATACGAATATTTGATGCGCCATGCTTTTGAGCAATATCTAATATTTCTGAACGTTTTGCTTGGAGTATTTCTTTATGATTCATACAAAAAATTTTTGAGTTGTTTGATAATTTGTTTTGCAGTTAATCTAGGAGTACGAGGAGACATTTAATTATTCTCTCTACAAAACCAATTCGATTTGTTCAGAGGTTGAATTACTAGAATATAAATCACCTGGAATAGGCTCAAGCATTAATTTAATTGCATCTTCTAAATTAGCGATCGCTTCTTTTTTGGTATCGCCACAGGATGAAATAAAATTAAGTTCAGGGCAAGTAGCAGAGTAAGCTTCTGCTTCTGCATCCCATTCAATTACGGCTCGAATAATCATACATAATTTGCGGGTTTATTGGTTAACTAAATTACGGCATTTTCAATGATACAGATTTGCCTAAAAGTTTCTTGTACAGCATCTGTATAAGATTCAATTGCTTCAATATAGATAGCTCTAGTCATTGTAGCGTAGCCTTCAAATCGGACTTTTTCCCACTTAGGCGATCGCAATACCATTGCCAGTAAGTGTAATTGTTCATTAAGAAACACTCCCGCAACATCTGTCAGAGGCTTCAAAACTGAAATAATAGAGCTAGAGACACTCTTGACCTAATGTGTCAAATAAACAGTGTTCTAACTAATAATAAATATTATTTTGGGGTTGAGTTATGAGTAACAGCAACATCAAAAACACCCGTAATGTGGCAATTGTGGGCCCATACTCTAGCGGCAAGACAACATTACTCGAAAGTATTTTATTTGTAACCAAACAAATTTCTCGTAAAGGCAGTATCAAGGAAAAAAATACAGTTGGTGATAGTTCAACCGAAGCACGCGATCGCCAAATGAGCGTAGAACTATCCGTTGCCGATACCGAGCATCAAGGAATTAATTTGACCTTTTTAGACTGTCCTGGGTCAGTGGAATTTGTCCAGGAAACCTACAATGCCCTAGTGGGTGCTGGAGTTGTGGTGGTGGTTTGCGAACCATTGGTTGATAAGGTTTTAACCTTGGCTCCTTTATTTAAGTTTCTTGATGATTGGGAAATTCCCCATTTAGTATTTATCAATAAGATGGATCGCAGTTCCTATGGTTATGGGGAGATTCTTCAGGCGTTAAAAAAAGTTTCCAGCCGTCCCCTCGTGCCGCAACAGTACCCCATTGTTCAAGCGGAGCAGACCATTGGCTATATTGACCTAGTATCGGAACAAGCTTATCAATATCATCATCAACAGCCTGCGGATCCCATTGCTTTACCAGCAGAATTGATGGAGTTGGAAAAAATTACTCGTCAGGAAATGCTAGAAACCCTGGCTGAATTTGACGACAATTTATTGGAAGAATTAATTGAGGAAATTGAGCCGTCTCAAACCGAAATACTCCAGGATTTGAAACAAGAGCTAGGTGCTGACTTAATTGTGCCTGTCTTTTTTGGGGTGGCAGAACATGATTTTGGCGTTCGTCCCCTCCTTGATGCTTTAGTTAAAGAGGCTCCATCTCCTGAGGTTACGGCTCAACGTCGAGGTTTAGATGTTAATGCCGTAGGTGATGGTGATACCATTGCGCAAGTCTTGAAAACCTATTTTACTGCTCAAGGTGGACGCTTATCCCTAGTTAGAGTTTGGCAGGGAGAGCTGACAGAAGGAATGATCCTGAATGGGGAAAGAATTGGCGGTATTTATCAATTAAGGGGACAACAGCAGAACCCTTTGCCAAGAGCATCTATGGGCAGGATCGTCGCCCTTGGTAAATTGGATCATGCTGTTACAGGAGATACTCTTTCCAATGCGACAGAACCAGTTGCACCCTTGCCTCAAGCAGAAGCGATCGCTCCAGTCTATGCTCTGGCGATTACGCCACAAAACCGTAAGGATGAAGTCAAACTTAGTAGTGCCTTGGGTAAACTTTTGGCAGAAGACCCGTCCTTGCATTGGGAACAGCATGGTGATACCCGCGAAGTGATTTTATGGGGTCAGGGAGAGGTTCATCTTCAGGTAGCCTTAGCTCGTCTCGAACGCAAGTATAACCTACCTATGAGTACCAATTTACCTCAAATACCTTACAAAGAAACTATTCGCTCTGCCACTAACTCTCATGGTCGTTATAAACACCAGAGTGGGGGACACGGTGCTTTTGGAGATGTATATCTCGATATTAAACCCTTGGATCGAGGGAAAGGTTTTCAATTTCATGAAACTATTGTCGGCGGTGTAGTTCCACGGCAATATATCCCAGGCGTGGAAACAGGAGTGAGAGAATACTTAGCTCATGGCCCTCTCGGTTTTCCTGTGGTGGATGTTGATGTTACCCTAACCGATGGTTCCCACCACTCGGTAGATAGTTCGGAGCAAGCTTTTAAACAGGCAGCCCGAATCGCAATGACCGAAGGGATGACCCACTGTAGCCCAGTTTTGTTAGAGCCTGTTTTAGAAATTACTGTTTCTGTGCCGAATGATTTTACTTCTAAAGCTCTACAACTAATTACTGGTAAGCGGGGGCAAATTTTAGGCTACGATCGCATTCCTAACTGGCAGAGTTGGGACATGGTAACAGGGTATTTACCCCAAGCGGAAATGCATGATTTTATTATTGAATTACGTTCTCTGACTTTGGGAGTGGGATTTTTTAATTGGCAAGTAGCTCATTTACAAGAAGTCCCCGATCAGCTAGCCCAACATATCTTAACCACGGCTAGTTAAATGCTCGTCGAGCGATCGCTTTGTGCAATTCTTTCTACAATTCTTAAAGCGATCGCATTTAGATAAAAACTGGCGATCGTATATCCTTTTAGGCTTTTTACTTAGCTAGTCAGAATCGGACTTGCTAAAAGTAGTTTGTCAGCTGCTCTAAAATAATCTTAGAAGTATAAATATTTAAAATTTAAGGGATCGAATATGGAGCGTCGTTCTTTACTCAAATGGCTAGGAGGCTTAACTACAGGGTTAATTTTAACTTCTCAAACCCATGCCCAAGGTCAACAAAAAAGCGATTTACCTACGGATCGCTGGGGTAAATTATTACCCTTAAGAACTTTAGGACAGACAGGGGAAGCGGTAACAATGCTGGGGGTGGGAGGCTCTCATTTGGGAGGCTTGAGTGAAAGAGATGCCCAAGAAACTATTGAAATTGCTTTGCAGGGTGGAGTACGTTTTTTTGATACGGCTCGTATGTATCAGTCTGGGGGTAGCGAAAGGATGATGGGGAAATTGCTGACTCCTAAATATCGGGATGATATTTATTTGATGAGCAAAACTACTGCTCAAAATACTGAGGATGCTCGTCGCGATTTAGAAGATTCCTTACGAGAATTAAATACTGACTATCTCGATTTATGGCAAGTCCATAGTGTCAATAGTCCTGATGATGTCAGCGATCGCATTACCAACGGTGTATGGTCTGTAATGGCAGAGGCTAAAGCTTCAGGAAAAGTTAGACATATCGGCTTTACAGGTCATACCCAACCAGCAGCCCATCTACAAGTATTGGCAGAGTCGGATATTTTTGATACTTGTCAAATGCCAGTTAATCTTGCCGATCCTAGCTATTCTAGCTTTATCAAACAAGTCATGCCCCAGTTAATTGAGCGCAAGATCGGCGTAATTGCCATGAAATCCCTAGCCAATGGTGGTTTTTTTGGTGGTTCGGCTCATGGACAATCGGGCAATAATCCCAAAATTGTTCCTAACCTAGTAAGTATTGCCGAGGCAGTTCATTTTGCTTGGTCAATGCCGATTAGTGTTTTGGTAACAGGTTTTAATAATCCCCAACAAATGCAGGAAAAAGTAGCTCTGGCTAATTCTTTTGTGGCAATGAATGAATCACAACGTCAAAATTTAATTGACAAGGTTGCTGAGTTGGCAGGAAGAACGGTCGAGTTTTACAAAGCATAGCTCGCGCTCGATACTTCGGATAAAAAGAAGAAAATTGAACGGATCAAAAGCTAAATTCTGTTCTTACTGTTCCTACCCACAAAGTATTACCATCTTCGGTGTCGGGGTTAATAACGACAAATCCTCCAGGCGTAATTTCGATATAGTCATTAACTTCTATACGGTATAAAGCTTCTATATGTATAGGAGTGTCTTCCGTAATTAAATTATCATCATCATGACCGCTAATTACAGGTGGTACACCAATGATAATTCCTCCTAGGTTATTTTCTGCGCCTAAATCGGGGAAAGCAAAAGTCAACGCACCGTTGAGGATAGTTGCGCTAGCATCACCATTTTCCTGTTGTTGGGCTTGAGTATAACCAACCCAACCGCCAATTTCTAAACCAGAAGTGACTTCCCAGTTAGCTTGTAAACCAAAATTATTTGAGGTAGTGGCATTTTGTTCAAAAGGTTCGTTAGCATCCTCAACTCCCGTAGAACCCATCAGGTTAACATCATCATTACGTTCATAGGTACGGGTATAGGTAGCAGCAAAAGCTAATTCATCCTCTGGTTTAATTACTAATTGAGCGATCGCACTATAAGAGCTATCAAATAAGCCTCTACCAGCTTGAGGATCGGCTACATCTTCATTATTAATAAAATAACCCGCAAATCCTAGTATTTCATCACTAAATTCCTGTTTAATGCCAATTCCTGAACCTCCAGGGGCGCGTAAAGTAGCTGGATCTCTGCGACCAAATCGAGAAACTGCACCACTACTACTACTGGAAAAAGGATTTAAAACTTCTCCGACATCATTCAGACTAACTCCTGCTGTGCCGAAAAGAATTTCTGTGCGATCGCTCGTTTGAAAAGTATAGGATAGTTCTGATATTTCGATTTGATTATCGCTGTCACTATCAACACTTAGACGACTTAGGGAAGTATCTGTCACATCATCTAAACGACCAAGATCGCTACTTTCTAAACGAACTCTCAGGAGATCTTGACCTGAGAAACTCGTATCAAAAATTAATCTGGTGCGGTAGCCAAAGGTAGTTTGACTATTATCTTCTTGTCCAAAGCTATCAGTTAAAAAGAATAAAACCTGACCATTAAATTTAGTTGTGGTGGAGAATTGTTCTGATTCAAGTTGAGTAATATTAGCTTCGACTTGAGCTACCTTATTGGTTAATCGAGCTAATTCTGGAGTAAAATCTTGTTGTAATCTTTGTAAAATAGTCAAGTCTTTTTGAGATGAAATAGTATCTATTTGTTGTAGACAATGATTTAACCCGACTGCAAATTCATAACGACTTAGAGGGCGATCGCTTTGATCGTTTTGCCATTTTTCAGTACAGCTATAACGTTGAGCTAGAGATTGTAAAGCTTGATATTCCCAGTCTCCAGTGTGAATATTTTTTAATTTTGATACAGCAGGAATTGATTTAATATTATTAGCTAAAGCAGCAGAAGTATTAAAAAAAGATATGATTACAATAATTCCTAATTTTATTTTTTGTTTAAATTTTATTTTCATTAATTTGTTTATAGCAAGGCAAGATTATCTATTTTACTTGGATTGAAATCAAAGTAAGACAATGTGTAGATTAATCAAAAATTACTGATTAACTGTTAACTTTTGACTGCTCACTGCCATCAGTGGTAATATTCCCTGCAAGATTGAATAGCTATAATTTTGAGGATAATGAATGATAGCAAGATGAGCTGCGATATTTAAAGTATTTATCTTCAAAGTTGTCTGTAAAATTTGGGCTAGTAATTTATCTGAAGCAATAATTAAACCAGTAGTTAAACTTGCTTGTTCTGAACTTAAAAAGTATTTTTTTTGCTTAATAATTGTTTGTTGCCAATCTAAAAAATGGTTTTGCGCTAGAGATATATGAGGAATTTTAGATTGGGCTACTAGATCCTTAATTGGGTATCCTGATACTGAGCGATCGGTTAATAGTAAATCAATTGAGTTACTATTTATTAATCCTGTTACACAGGAATATTTAGCTATATTTTTGGCATTAGCTTTAGATAATAATAACCATCGCCAGCCAGTTTTTCCTGCTTTAAGTTTTGGTAAGGTTTCGCCTAAATGATTGGTGACGTTTAAGTATTTAAGCTCACCAATGTTATGTTTTGAGTAAAATTCCAAGCAACTGATCCCACAATTAGATTGCTGCAAGCTATGATAATATTCTGGATTTAAACCAACCGCCGTACTGATTAAAGCTCGATTAGTGCCACCGTGCGCCACAATTAAAATAGTTTGACCGCGATGTTTAGTTAAAATTTTTTGCCAAAATTGTTGTGCTTGCTTAAATAGTTCTCTCACAGGAAACAAAGTACCATTTAAAGTAAAAAGATGGGGAGTATTCTGCCAATAATTATAAGCATCAATAAATTTTTCTTTAACCTCTTGATACAATAATCCCTGCCAATCTGACATTTGAATTTCAGTTAACTGGCGATCGATAAATAGAGGAGGTATATTATTATTTTTTTGTTTAAAAGTAGCAAGAATTGCTTGAGTGGTTTGTTGAACTCTGGTTAACGGACTAGTATAAATCGCATCAAAATTATACTTTTGCAAAGCTAATCCTGTAGAGTAAGCATCTTGATGTCCTTTTTCTGTTAATACCGAGTCATCACTACTACCTTGATATCTGCCCTGTTCGTTATAGGTAGTGCGAGCATGGCGAACTAGGATTATTTTGGTAAAGGGAGCGGAAGGAGATAAGAAATTATTCATAAATTAATAATTATTGCTTACTTACTCATTACTGTATATAGATTTGTCTATTCCAATGAAAATGAAGTGAAGCTTGTGTGAGAAATTTTTCATAATAAATCAAATATTAAACCGCTTCGCGGTAGCTATTAGCTTGACTGGCATAGTGGGAAAATAAACCCACCACTATGGGATTTTTCCACTTTAGAGAAGTGGAGGAATTAAAGCCTGAAGCGATCGCAAATTTTATAATCAAGAATAAATAATATCTACATAATATCTACAACAACTGTTATGCAATGGCAACCAATAAACGACTTACCAACAGATTGGCAAAAATGGGCTAATCCTGAGTTACCACCTTTAGTAACCGTTTGGAATGAGCAAGCAGATCGTTTGCGTGACTCTGGTGAATTTAAAACTTATATGGAAAAATTGCGCCGTGAAATAGCAATTGAGACGGGAATTATTGAAAGGTTATATACACTAGATCGCGGAGTAACGCGATTATTAATTGAGCAAGGAATCAACGAATCTTTAATTCCCCATGGTTCTACAGATCGACCTGTAGCTCAGGTAATTGCTTTGATTCAAGATCAAAAAGCAGCAATGGAAAGTTTATTTGATTTTGTTGGCAGAACAAGAAGTTTATCAACTTTTTATGTTAAGCAGTTACATCAACTTCTCACTCAAAATCAAGATAGTACAGAGGCATTAGTACCATCTACAGGTCAAGTTATCAATGTCCCACTAATAAGAGGAGATTGGAAAAAACAGGCAAATAATCCGATGAGAGGAGATGGCTCTATTCATGAATATTGTCCTCCAGAACAAGTAGCTTCGGAAATGGATCGATTAATTGAATTACATCATCAGCATAACCATAAAAAGATACCACCTGAAATCAAATCAGCTTGGTTACATCATCGTTTTACCCAAATTCATCCTTGCCAAGATGGTAATGGTCGTGTTGCTCGATGTCTTGGAAATTTAGTTTTTATACAAGTGGGTTGGTTTCCTTTGGTAATTACTCGTGATGATCGGGCAATATATATTCAAGCTTCAGAAAAAGCAGATCGAGGTGATTTATCAGATTTGATTAATTTATTTGCGAAAAATCAAAAAAGAGCTTTTATTCGCAGTCTTGGTTTATCCGAGCAAATCTTATCGGAATCACGCCGTACTCAAATTGTTATTGCCTCTATTGCTGACAAACTTAATCAGAATCAATCGATAACAATCCAAAATAGATGTCATCAAGTTGAAGGTTTTGCCAAAGATTTATACGATTTGGCATTGCAACGTTTAGAAGAAGTTATTGCGGAAATTAAACTTTCGCTATCAAATTTATTAGATGAATTTCAAGTTTTTACAGTTACTCCAAAATCTGATGGTTCTCAATCCCATTATCATCGTTATCAAATTGTCGAAACTGCTAAACAATTAGACTATTTTGCTAATCTTCGCTCATATCACCAGTGGATACAGTTAATTATTGACGTTCAATATCCAACTATAATTTTGTTATCATTTCACGTGCTTGGTCATGAATATCGAGGATTGTTAGTATGTTCGGCTTGTGCCTATCATCGAGATGATTCTGGTAACGGAGAAAGTAACACCAATGATATACAAACACTTTCAGAATCTCCTTTTCAATTCTCCTATGCTGATGAAAAAACTGCGCTGATAGAACGTTTTAAAGTTTGGCTCGAAGAAATAATCGTTAATGGTTTAGAGTATTGGAATAAAAGTATTTAAATTTCAACTAACATTAACAGTTTGTTGTAAGCGATAAAGAGTTGCATAATGCTTACCCAGTTTCATTAATTGTTCGTGTGTTCCCTGTTCTAAAACTTGACCCCCTTCCAGATAAAAAATTTGGTCGGCATTTTGGGCAGTTCTTAAATCGTGGGTGATTAAAAAAGTAGTTGATGTTTGCGTTAAACGATCTAAAGCATCGGTAACAATGCGTTCGCTATGGTTATCTAGTCCGACGGTGGGTTCATCGAGAATAACGATGGGAGCATTACGAATAGCAGCACGAGCGATCGCAATTCGTTGTCTTTGTCCTCCTGAAAGGGTTGCGCCTCTTTCTCCCACAACGGTATCGTAACCTTCTGGGAGTGCCATGATAAAATCGTGGGCATTGGCTAAACGGGCAGCCATTTCGATTTCTTTATCAGTAGCTTCGACGCAACCATAGGCGATATTATCTTTAATGCTGGCAGCAAAAAGAATGCTTTCCTGCAAGACAATACTGATTTGTTTTCTGAGGGAATCGAGAGTGTATTCTCTAAGATCATGTTCATCTATTAGTACTCCACCTTGTTGAGGATCGTAAAGGCGTAGCAGGAGACTAACCAAAGTTGATTTACCGCCACCAGAAGCACCAACTAAAGCTACTTTCTGTCCTGGTAAGACGGTTAAAGAGAGATTATTAAGAGTATTGGCTTGATTTTCGTAGGCAAAACTTACGCAACGAAACTCGACCATCCCCCGAAACAAAGGTGCAGGATAAGCCCATTTAGAATCTCTAACTTCAGGTACTATGTCTAATAGATCGATAATTCTTTCTCCAGAAGCGATCGCTTTAGCAATTTGTCCTGTATATTTTGCCAATTGGCGCATGGGTTTAAACGCCACTTTAAGATAGGTGATAAACACTAGTAAGTCCCCTGGGGTAATAGTCTTAACCATTACTAACTGTACTCCTCGCCAGAGAACAATCGAAGTTGCGATCGCCACTAGCACTTCTACGGTACGCTCTTGTCCTGCCCGTAGTTTTTGGGTTTGTGCGCTTTCATTGAGGCTTTTTTGGTTTTGTTTAGCAAAGGTTTTTTCTAAACGAGACTCAAGGGATAAAGCTTGCACTACTTTAATCGCACCGATAGCCTCGGCTGCATTAGCTGCCATTACTCCTTCCCTTTGGCGTTGTTTCTTTGCCACCTTATGAATGCGTTTGCTCATAGTGGCAGTGGTCATTAAAAATATGGGGAAGATAGCCACCGCAATTAAAGCTAACTGGATATTCAACCACATCATCACCCCTAACATTCCCACCATAGTTAAGGTGTTGGTGACTAAAGGTAAAGCAGCAACGACTGTTACTTCTCGCAATCTTTCAATGTCATAAGTAACGCGAGTAATTAAATCCCCCGTTTTGGCTTTGTTATGAAAAGAAAGAGACAAGCTTTGAATGTGAGAATATAAATTAGCTCGAATCTCACTCAATATCTTGGTTGCAGCTACCGCCATTCCTGCTGTGCTGACATAAGCCATTGAGCCACGTAACAAAGCAATAATTACTAAGGCAACCGCTAACAGGGTTAATAAGGTAATGACATTAAAATCATCTAAGAACGGAACTTTTAGACTTTCAACTTTAAACCCCTTGAAAATAATCTCATCAAAAATAAACTTGAGAGGCCAAGGTTCAAGCATATGCAAACCCGTTTCGGCTAATAGTGCCAAGAAGGAAATAGTAAGTAAGCCTGCCTGTTGACGAATTTGGGGCAGAAAATGCTTTACTATGCGATTAAGTCCCGATATTCCTTGCTTTAGGTTCTTTGGTCGTTTTTTTTTCATTATTATTTGTGTTGAATATATACGTTCATCTATTTCTAATTAAGTTTTGTCAAGCTAAAGAAAATATTAAAATCTTATTGAGAATAGCTAACCATTTTATTAGTGTTTCAAACTATGATAAATTTGTTGAATAACTAAGCTACACATAACCTGATATTTTGGATTTTTATGACTAAATTTTGAAATTTTACTATTCTTAATACTTTGAAATTCAAGTTAGTTAATAACTTGCTGTTTTTCTTGATTCTAAAAATCTTGTTAACTCAACAAAACTTTAAATAGTCTTATTGACTAAGTATTATTACTCAATTGACAATCTGCTTGATATTTATATCTTGTCCAAATATAAAACTGGAGTTTTGAGATAAGAAGTCAGAGGTCAGAAAAGATTAATTGGTCACTGATAATTAATTGTTGATTGTTAAGTAGGTAGGCAAAATAATTGATTAAACCCCTACCCTTAGAGCTATTTGTCCTAAAGGATTCCTAAAGGATTAGCTCCTTCGTCCTAAAGGACTTGTCTCGCATAGTTAGAGATACCGCTCCGCATATCGCGTCACCGCTCCGCATATTACTCGTTACTCGTTACTTGTTACTCCCTAACTTCATTTCCAATTTAATTACACCCACCTACTTACTTCCTATTTCCTATTTTTTATTTCCTACTTCGCTCACTGGTCACTGGTTACTGATAACTGATGACTAATATATTTGTTGACCTTTCTTTCTGCTGCCACCAACATTTTTTCCAGCCAAGTTGCATAACCACCAAAGGAAAGTTTTCTAACTAAGGGACGTAAAAAGGCTTGATGACGGCGTTGTCCTAGGCGACTGTAGCGTTTTTTGAAGTACTTATCTTTTTTGGTTAAATCCCACTTCTGCATAAAGTGTTCGAGACTAGCAACTTCCCAAGCATCACTCCAGCGCAACATGAAGTAAGTTAAATCTGACCATTCAAACCCAGTATCGGGAACATAGGTAGTTATAGAATCAGGTTCACAATAGATTTTGCCTCCTGCATTGGTAACAGACATCGAGAAATCAATGTGTTCTCTGGTGCTGAGTAATTTTTCATCTAATAAACCAATGGTGTCAAAGATATCCCTGCGGACTAACATACAGTGAAACTCGGCAAATTTACATTCTCGCCGTTTCAATTTGTCTTGGACTTCGGCCACAGGACGATTGACAAAATAGTGCTTTTCGTAAACTTTGCGTTTCATTTTGTCATTTTTAACCTCTAGGACTATGTGTGCTTCTCCTCCAGCCAGGTGGACTTTGGAATGGAGGTTTTTACCAATACAAACTAGAGGACAAACTACTGTTGCTTCCGTTTCTTCGGCACAGTTCACTAATTTTTCTAACCAACCAGGGGCAACATGAATGTCATTGTCAACGAAAACAACGTATTTAGTTTTGACGAATTGTAAGCCAATATTTCTCGCTTGATTGGGAGAAAGATACTGTTCAGTTCTAATTAACTTGAAATCTTTGACTGATGCTTGATTAGCTAAATAGTCTTGAATATGTCTTGGGGAATTACCATCAACATAAACTAAATCAAAAGGATAATCAGTATGTTGATAAATACTTTCTAGAGATTCGCGAGTATAGCTAAAACGTTCTCTCGGTACGACGATTAATGTTACTTTGTTCTCGTTCATAATTAGTTGTTAATTGCAAATCGTTAATAGTTAATTGTCGATCTATCACCTACTACCTACCCATTACCCATTACCCATTACCCATTACCCATTACCTATGACTCCCGTTACCCTGCCAAAACTTGAATTTTAGGTTGAGTATTTACTGCCAAAACGCGAGCGTAAATCTCTCGCCAGTTGGCTTGTTCTACAGCAGGGTTTAAATCTTGAATAACTTTTTGTTTAGCTGCTTTACCAAAACTCTTTCTGAGTAAAGGATTATCTATTAATTGCGCGATCGCAATTTTCAACTCCTCACTGGAATAGGGATTTACAAGTAAACCGTTGACACCATCTTCAATAATTTCGGCGATCGCATCGACATTTGTACCCACCACCGCTTTTTCGGCTAACATGGCTTCGAGTAAGGCATTAGGACAACCATCATTGAGAGAAGGAATGGCAAAGATGTCCATATAGGCTAAATATCCCAAGGCTTGTTCTCGACTTACTTTACCGGTAATTATTATTTTGTCTTTTAAGCCACTATTTATTAATTCTTGCTCCCAATATTCTCTTTCTTTAGCAACAAACTCACCAACAAATAATAAAGTAAATTCTGTTTCTATTGTTTGACAAGCGTCTAAGAGATATTCAATCCCTTTTTTATCCCGAAAATTACCTACAGAACCAACTACTGTTCCTTTTAATTGATTCACTAAAGACGGAGTGGGCAGGCTATTAAAATCTACAGGGGCAATCGAGTTTAAAAATGCCGAAGATTTATTCACAATTGTCGGTTCAAATAATCTGGCACGGTGCATTAGATCCTGACTAACAAAAGTAGTCCAATCAGAATTAGCTAAAGTCCAGGCTATTTGTTTTTGCTGTTGAGAATCAAAAATATGTTTGTGTAAATCTGCACCACGCACACTATTGATCACTGATAGTCCATTTTCTTTAGCTAACATAGTAGTTAAAAAACCAGTTTCGTTAATAAAAAAAGCATGAACTACATCAAATTGATATTGTTTATGAAGGACAGTTAACTGTCCATAAATATCCATTAAATAATCTTGATCGCGAGCTAGTGTCGAACGAATAGCAGGATATAAACGATGAACAGTAATCCCATCTTGAATACTAGTTTCACAACGAGAACGACTAAAATTTCCTGCGTTAGCTAACTTTCTTTCTTGACGAAATATAGAACGAAAAACCGCTACATGAACCTGATAACCTAAGTCTGTTAATAACAAAGCAATACGTTTAGCAGATACCCCTACTCCACCGACATCAGGGGGAAATTCTTGGGCTGTAAGACAAATAGTTTTCATGGCTGGAATTAATAGTTAATTATTAATAATCGGTGAACTGATTATTATTTAGTCTGTCAAGTTATGATTAATCGTTCGTGAAACTTTTGTGAGAGAATTTTCATGAAGCGATTGGGCTTCACCTACGGACGCGCCTCCAGGCGCTAATCCTTTAGGGCTTCGCGATCGCCTGAGTTGTGGTGTTTATCTAACCTGAATTAATATCCTTTATTTCCAAGGATTAACTATATCGATACCACATTCTCTGAAATCATCTACATTTCGCGTTGCTAAAGTAGCGTTATGGCAACGAGCGATCGCAGCAATCTGAGCATCAATTTGAGAAATAGGACGACCGATTTTTCTTCTTTTGGCAGCTATAGTTGCAAATAATTGTGCTGCATCGGTATCAAAAGGCAAAATACGCCCAGTAAAATCCAACTCAAACATCAAGTTAGCTGCTTTTTTCAAGGCAGTACGTCGTTTTCCTGCTGGTAAAATTTCCAAGCCATAGAGAATTTCAGCTTGAGTCAAAGTAGTAATAAATAAGCTGGGTGCTTGATATTTACCGAACCAAAGCACTACCGATCTATCGGGTTGCGACTTCATGAGTTCCGATAAAACATTAGTATCGAGAATGATCATTACCCAAATTGAGGGGGTTCGCGCATCTCTTCACGAAAAGCAGCAGGAAGATCGTCAACTCCACCTAGTTGGGCAAAACGTTTTTGAATTGATTCAGCCAGATTTTCTGACAATTGAGTATCTTGCAATAAAGTATGGCGTAAAATTTGCCTTACTTCTTCCTCCATAGAATTACCGTGATGTGCAGCCCGAATACGTAATAATTCTTTTATTGGTTCTTCTAAATTGCGGATAGTTATGCTTGCCATAGTATTTTAGTTTCACTTCCTGCTTACATTGTAATCAATGCTAGCAATGCTATCAATTAAATGTCGCTCAAACTAGGGGCAAATCCTCCGCTTCTAATTCTTTTTTTTAAGTAATCTGATGCCACAAATCATCTACACAACTGAAAACTAAAATGTAACAATATTCAGTATTAAACATTGTTACATTCGAGAGACTAGTTTTGATTCTCTTAAATGGAATTTTTCTTTTCAACTATACTTAAGAGTTGCAATCGGCGTGATTCTTAATAAAAATATGAAGTTGTCATTGGAACAAGAAGCCTTGATACCTGTATATACAGAAAAGTGGGTGAATATTGCTTTTTCTGAACAGAATATAGATCGAGAGCGAGCGAAAAAAATAATTATTGCTGCATACACATTTTTAGGATACTCTGAACCAGAAATTCTATTTTTCAAGAATATTGAATCAATTGCTCAAAGTATTCAACCTCTTCTAGAAGAAAAAATATTAGGTTTGACCAAACAAAGTAAAGAACCAGTTCTAAAGAGAATTGGCAATAAATTAGGAAAACCTCTTGCTGGTCGTCTTCAAGGTTTATACAGACAGCTTTGTGTTGAAGTTGATTCCGAATATTATGCTTTATACCAAAATTTATTTGGTTTAGATTTATATAGACGAGAAAAATATTTCTATCAAATATATGATTATACGACTCATGATTGCTCGAATAAAATAAAGCAAAACTTAAACTTTCAAAATTATGAGTTAAGATTCATTTCATCAGAAAAATTGAAAGTTAAACTTCAGGATAAATTTTTCGATGCTATTTTTCCCAACACATTTTATACTAATGATTGCCTATTCATTGATTATTATTGTGAAGTACTAAATCGTAGTTGTAATTATGATCTATGGCATATTCTCAAGCAACTTTGTGCAGACTGTGGACTAATGCTCATTCCTTTTCAGTCAATATGTTTGGTTTGCGATCGCTATCAACTTCCAATCAAAAATTCAAGAAAGCTTGAGTATTTTTAAGTAGGAGAGATAGATTAATAATTATTGGCGATCTATACCAACTGCTTTTGCTTGGTTAATTGTTTTATATACTGTGCTGTATTGTTAACTCCAGCTAAATTTAAACTCAATTCAGTTTTATCTTGTTGAAGATAGCTAATAATTTGCTCGGCAAACTTTTCTGGTTGTAAATCTTCAGGCTGAATCATTTTGACTCGACCTAAATTATCTAATTTCTTCAAACGAGTTTCTTGTTCTTTGTCGTTATTACCCTGAAATGCCATCATCATTGCTTTCACACCAGTGCTTAAAATATTCATGGTAGTGTTGTAACCAGACATTCCAATAGATAAGTCTGCCTGTTGCATATAATTAAGGAAATTTGGAGTGTAACGTTCAATAGTGATGTTATCTAGATTTTTAGTTATTTGTTGCAGTTTTACTAATACTTCATCAGGACTAAAAGCACCTGTAAAAACTTGCAGATGATGGGGAATTTTATCTTTTAAGATAGGTGCAGTATGAGCCACACATTCTAATAAATCGTGTCCAAATCTTCCCCCACCAACACTAACCAAAATTAAAGGTTTATTAGCTATCGGTTGAGATTGAGGTAGGGGTTGAACTACATAACCCGTGTAGTGTACAGGACAAGTTAAGTCATTAACACGAGAAAAGCTGAGGTTAAGTTTAACAAAATTAGGATCGCCATGAATTAATAACATATCAAAATATTTATTAATCAAACGACAAACCTTTTCTTCATGTCTTTGTTGATTTTGTTTAGTAACTACAATATCTCTCACACTAGAAACAATTTTTGTTCCCATTGCTTTAGCTTTTTCCATTAATGGAATCAATTCAAAAGAAAAGCGTCTTCTCCCAAAAGGAAATAGTTCAATAATTAAAACATCTGGTTGAAAGCGATCGCACGTATCTAACAGGATTTTAGTTCTAATAGTTTCTAACTCTGACATGGTTAAATTATCATCTACAGGAGTAAGTTCAGTAAACTCACTATCCGTTTTGATCGCAGGAATATTGATTACTTCAATTTCCCTAGGAAACTCAAATTCTTCGATAACTTCTCCACCATTAATAAAGCAAATTTGAAAGTCAGGTATTAACCCCCGAACTATTTCTACACTGCGAATCAAATGACCCATGCCAAGAATATGTTGGCAATAAAACATTACTTTTTTCATAATTACTATTTATTGATTGCTGATAATTAGTTATCATTCATCGTTACCTATTACCTATTACCTATTACCTATTACCTATTACCTATTACCTATTACCTATTACCTACTATCCACTACCTCCTACCTACTTAGGCAGATTTAAGAGCAATATTAGAACTTTGATCGATATAGAAAGAGTCAAATAAAAGCATTGCTAAATAATCATTAACTCTCGGTAATCCTGTAAAATCTAAATGGCTAATAGATTTAAAATTATTAACTCGCTCTAAACTATTAAGCAAAGTTGCCATTAATAAACTAGAATTCAGTAAGTCAGGATGAATTATCTTAATTAATCCTGCTTTTGCTAAACTTTGAGCGCGGATTAATTGTTCTTGTCCTGGTTTTATACGAGGAACGACGATCGCTTTTTTGCCTTTTTGTAAAACTTCAGTAATGGTGTTATAGCCACACATACAAATTACCGCATCGGCAGTATTAACATAGCTCATTAAATCATTAGTGAACTCTAATACTGTAACTCCAGGTAATGATTGGGCTTTTTGATATATTTTTTGTTGCTGTTCGGGAGGCATTTCTGCACCACAAAAAATGAGGCTGCGGATTTTTTGATTGACAAAGCGATCGCGCTCTTTTGCCAAACCATCAAGATAATTATTAACTAAGAAATAACCATCTTCTCCACCGCCAGGCGTAACTAAAACTAACTTTTCATTACTTTGAATACCTAATTCTTGACGGATAGTACGACGATTTTTTAAACCAGATTCTTTGCGAATATAACCACAAAAACGGACTTTAGATGCAATTTCCTGACTAAACTGATATTCTTGACAAAGATCAAATATTTCTGGCATCCCTACTACTAAGATGCGATCGTAAATAGACTCTACTATCTGGTAATAATTTTCTTTTTGCCATTCCTGAATAGTTTTTTCTGGAGTATCTAAAATATCTCGTAATAATAAAATAAATTTAGTGTTTGGTAAATGATGTTTTAAATAGTTAATTGTTGAGTTTAATTCTCCTCGAATTCCTGATGGTTTTTTATCAACTAAAACTAAATCTGGTTGATAGTTTTTCGCTGCTGCTAAAATTAATTCCGATCGCAAGTTTAAAATAGATTCAATATCTGCATTGAGATATTTAACCGCCATTTCTCCCGATGAACCACGATTAAGACAGGGAAGCTTGATATAGTCTAAACCTTGGGGTAAACGAAAGCTTTGCAGCATTGGTGAACCAGATACTAACAAAATCGAAAGATTAGGAATTGACTTGAGTAAAGACTTACAAATAGCTAGCATTCGGCGAATATTTCCCAAACCGTAAGCATCGTGGGAATAAACCATGATTCTTTGATATTTGCCTGTAGTAACTGAGGAAGGAAGAATACGAGCCATGATAATTACGCTCTGGTTGTGACTAAATTTTTTGAGGTAGTTAGGAGAGTAGAGGAAGTAGAGAGGTGGTGGGGTAGTTAGGTAGAGGAGTTAATTCTCCACTACTTCAATAACTCCATTACTCCAAATACTCTGCTATCTCTCTAAAAAGTTTTCTATTATTGTTAGTTTCACAGTTGTCAATGAATCGTCTATGAAACTTTGATGAGAAAAATCTTACTTTAACAACAGCCATAAGCTATAAGGCAGGTGCATCTCTAAAATCGTCGGTGTCGGGTTTGAAGGTTAAACCCAGTTTTTTGCAATTACTTAAATCCTGACTATTACAGGCAGTAAAAATAATTATCTGTTTACTTACTTTTGAACTTTATACTGATAACTTAAGTTCTTTTTGTGTAGCATAAATTATTTATAACTATATATAAACGACTTACAATAACCTGAACATGAAACTTTGATGAGACAAAATTAATCTTTATAAGATAATCTTTATAAGATATGTATGACTCCACGTAAAAAAGTAATGAAATTTAAAAATTTTATTTGGCGAAAAATATGGGTTTATTATCATAAGCTTAAATTAAGCGTCAATTGGTTAAATCAACTACAAATATATCAAGAAGCCCGTACTCGTATTTTATTATGGTATTTAGCCTTAATGTGTTTATTTACATTGATCGCTATTCCCATGATTAAATATCGCCTAATTGTAGAAGTAACTAATCGAGTGGAAGCAGATTTGCGGGAGGAATTGGAAGAATTTGAAGCGGAATTAATCCAAATTTTATTGAAATTAAAAGTTAAACCAGAGTTAGAACAAACAGAAGTCGAGCGAGCAAACGATAATATTTATCGAGCCTTTGATAAATTTATTTCCACTAACAAAGCCGAAGATGATAATTATTTTATTGCTATTGTTAATGGTTTATTTTATAAAACCAATGCTGCTTTTCTACCGTCACAAATCGACCAAAATTCCGCTTTAATGCAACGCTGGCAGGAGATTACAGTCGAAGAAGAAGCAGAAATCAAAGTAGACGATCCCAAGGTTGGCAGTGTTATTTATAAAGCCGAACCGATTAAAACTACCGAGGAAGTTATTGGTGTCTTTGTCGTCGCTCACCTTTCTGCGGGGGAACGAAGGGAAGTATTAGATTCTTTTAAGATAGTTATTCAAGTTTTAATATTGATGATCTTGCTCGCTTCGTTGCTAGCTTGGTTAGCAGCAGGAAGAGTCTTAGCTCCTTTAAGAAATTTATCCGCAACAGTAAAATCTATTTCCGAATCCGACCTCTCTCAGCGTATTAATACTCAAGGCAAGGGAGAAGTTGCCCAACTGGGTCGTATTTTTAATGCCATGATGAATCGAATCGAAACTGCTTTTGATACTCAACGCAATTTTATCAACGATGCGGGACACGAACTGAAAACCCCCATTACTATCATTCGCGGACATCTAGAATTGATGGATGCCGATCCTCAATCACAACAAGAAACCGTCGAGTTAGTGATCGATGAACTAGACCGTATGAATCGTTTAGTAGAGGATTTAGTTTTGCTAGCAAAATCAGAACGTCCTGATTTTTTGCAGATCGAAACCATCGAGTTAACTTCTTTTGTGACGGAACTATTTAGTAAACTGCAAAAACTGGGGCAGAGGAATTGGTATTTAGACAACGCAATATTATCAGGTAGAATGACGGGCGATCGCCAAAGAATCACTCAAGCAATTATTAATTTGGCAAACAATGCTGTACAGCATACCATCACCGACAGTTTAATTGTTTTTGGGGCGAAAATAGAGGGCAAGCGCGTTGAATTTTGGATTCGCGATACAGGAAATGGCATTGCTGCCGACGAACAAAAACGGATTTTCGATCGTTTTACTAGGGTAAAAAATACTCGTCGTCGTTCGGAAGGTTCTGGTTTGGGTTTAGCCATTGTTAAGACAGTAGTAGAAGCTCATGGCGGAGCGATTAATCTTCAAAGCCAACTGGGGATTGGTTCGACCTTTTCCTTAGTTTTTCCCTTAGAATTTAACGAAAAGCAGAATTGATGATGAAACAAATATTAATCGTGGAAGATGAAACCAGAATTGCTGCTTTTATTGCCAAAGGTTTAAAAGCCAAAGGTTACAACACCACCATTGTCGAAGATGCGGAAACTGCCTTAGCTATGCCTTTTAGTTGTCAATTCGATCTGGCACTCCTAGATTTAGGCTTACCAGGTCAAGATGGCTTAACGGTCTTAGAAACATGGCGCGGACAGGGAGTCAATTTTCCCGTGATTATTTTGACTGCCAGAGACGATGTGATGGATAAAGTAGCAGGCTTAAAAGGTGGCGCAGATGATTATATGACCAAACCTTTTAGCTTTGCTGAACTACTCGCTCGCATAGAAGTGAGATTAAAAGCTAGTAATAATAATCATCAAGCCGAAGCTAAGATGCAGATTCAGCGAGGCAATATGATTCTTAATCTGCGTACGCGCAAAGTTCAAGTGGGCGATCGCGAAGTGGAATTACCAGCCAGGGAATTTACGATGGTAGAAGTGTTTTTTCGCCATCCTGGGCAAGTAATGACCAGACAACAATTATTAGATTTGGTTTGGGGATACGATTACGACCCTGGTTCTAATATTGTCGATGTTTATGTTGGTTATCTACGCAAAAAATTAGGCAACGAATCGATTGAAACCGTCCGAGGTATGGGTTATCGGTTGGGTAGTAGTTAGTAGGTAGTAGGTAGTAGGTAGTAGTTAGTAGGTAGTGGGTAGTAGGTAATAAGTGTCTCAACAATGAAAAATTTCTCACTTAAGTTTCATATCGCTTTCATTGATTAAGACGAAAGTAAAAGTATTAAAAGTATTAATTGAGTAACCACTCAAGTTTATATAGGAGAATCACTAGATGAAAATTCTCGTTACTGGCGTAGCTGGCTTTATTGGCTATCATTTAGCTACAAGGTTATTGGCAGAAGGTAATCAAGTTTACGGTATAGACAACCTCAATGATTACTATGATGTCAGTCTCAAACAAGCTCGTCTCCAACAAATATTACCCCAGAGCAATTTTACCTTTGACTATTTAGATATTAGCGATCGCACTTTGGTAGCAGAATTATTTGCAGCCAATGACTTTGATGTTGTGGTTCATTTAGCTGCTCAAGCTGGTGTACGTTATTCCCTACAGAATCCCCATGCTTATGTTGATAGTAACTTGGTTGGTTTTACCAATATCTTAGAAGGTTGTCGTCATAGTTCGATTAAGCACCTGATTTTTGCCTCTTCCAGTTCAGTATATGGTGCAAATACCAAAGTTCCTTTTGCTGTCAGTGACAATGTCGATCGTCCCATCTCTCTCTATGCAGCCACCAAAAAAGCTAATGAGTTAATGGCTCATGCCTATAGTCATTTATATCAAATACCCATTACTGGCTTGCGTTTCTTTACTGTTTATGGAGCTTGGGGTAGACCTGATATGGCATATTTCAAATTTGTTAAAGCGATCGCTGAAGACCGACCTATTGATATTTATAATTTTGGCAAAATGAAGCGAGACTTTACCTATATTGATGATGTTATTGAAGCAGTAACTAGAATTATTCCTACTCAACCTTTAACTCGCAATGGACAACCCCCTTATAAAATTTACAATTTAGGTAATAACCAACCAGTCGAGTTGAAGGAATTTATCACCACGATTGAAACAATTATGGGCAAATCAGCTCGCAAAAATTTACTGCCCATGCAGCCAGGAGATGTAGTCTCTACCTATGCAGATGTCCAAGAATTAATTACAGATTTTGATTTTCAACCCAGTACTTCTATTGCGGTGGGACTGGAAAAATTTGTTAGCTGGTATCAAGAATACTATCAAGTTGCTGGTAGTGCATTAAGAAAGTATGGGAGCGATCGAATAACCCAGTTTCCACACGTAGCTTATTTAGATGAAATGCTTTCTCTGCGGTCATGACCAGCCCAGGATTATTTGCTAATTTGATTTGCAATAGGTAGAACAAGGATTAATTACAGCGATTTAATCCTCAAAAATTCGACAGGAAAAAAGTAATTAGCTGATGAAAATCAAGCAGCGTGAATAATTCCCTCCTCCAAAGCGATCAGTTACCATCGTATTGAAGTCTTAGGATATTTGGATTATGGATACCACACCACTGATATGTCATAACTATATCGATGGGAATTGGATTTCTGGGCAAACCAGCAAAGAAAGTCGTAATCCTGCCGATTGGCGAGAAGTGGTCGCCACCTTTCCCAGTTCAAATGTCAATGATGTCAATCTGGCAGTTGCAGCAGCTAGAAAAGCTTATAAAACCTGGCGACTCGTACCTGCTCCCGTCCGTGCAGAATTAGTACATCGAGTCGGTGAAATATTGCTACAACGCAAAGAAGAACTGGCAGATCTGATGAGCCGAGAAATGGGCAAACCCTTGACCGAATCCCTCGGTGACGTGCAAGAAGGAGTTGACTGCGCTTTCTACTATGCTGGTGAAGGTCGTCGTCTGTTCGGTCAAACTACCCCTTCCGAGTTAAATAATAAGTTTGCCATGACCATACGCGTACCAGTGGGTGTTTGTGCGCTGATTACCCCTTGGAATTTTCCCATTGCCATACCTTGTTGGAAAGCTCTGCCTGCTCTTGTTTGTGGTAATACCCTGATTCTCAAACCCGCTCAAGATACTTCTGCCTGTGCAACCATGCTCACAGAAATTTTTGAGCAAGCCCAATTGCCTCCTGGGGTGGTTAACCTAATTCACGGTTCAGGTGAAGTAGTGGGTAGAGCATTGCTAGAGCATCCAGATATAGATTTAGTATCTTTTACAGGTTCTTCTACTACAGGTGCAGAAATTGGTGCTACCTGCGGACGTACCCACAAGCGAGTATGTTTGGAACTAGGGGGAAAAAATGCCCAAATTGTGATGGAAGATGCCGATTTAGAATTAGCCCTCGAAGGAGCATTATGGGGAGCGTTTGGAACTACAGGACAACGCTGTACTGCTACTAGTCGCCTGCTTCTCCACCGCGATATCAAAGCCGAATTTACGGCTAAATTGCTAGAACAAACTAGTAAGTTGCGTCTTGGTGCTGGTGCAGATGTCCAAACACAAGTAGGGCCTTTGGTTAATTCATCTCAGTTAGAACGAGTCAAGCATTATATCGAAGTTGCCCGTAGCGAAGGAGCAAATTTGCTTATTGGTGGAGAAGCACCCACAGAAGCAAAGTTCGAGCATGGCTATTTCTTTTTACCAACTATTTTGGATGCAGCTACACCAACCATGAGAATTGCTCGCGAAGAAATATTTGGCCCCGTGTTGGCTTTAATAGAAATCAATTCCTTTGAAGAAGCGATCGCGATTCTCAACGATACAGATTATGGTTTATCCTCGTCAATTTATACCAGAGATGTTAATCGTGCTTTCATGGCAATGCGCGATATTGAAGCAGGAATTACCTATATCAACGGCCCAACAATTGGGGCTGAGGTACATCTGCCTTTTGGAGGGGTGAAACAGACAGGCAATGGTCATCGCGAAGCTGGTAGTGCAGCCCTAGATGTTTTTACAGACTGGAAGACTATTTATGTTGATTTTTCTGGTCGCCTGCAACGCGCTCAAATTGATAATCGCTAGTAGGAGAAGTTTGGGGTTTAAGCGATCGCTATTTTAGATTTAAACTTCACTTATCTATTAATATCGGGAGTTTGATCGCTCACACATCCATCGCATATTCGATCTGGTAAACTGAGGATATTAGTTTGGCTAAGTTAACTTATGACCATTACAATCGACCAAGCGATACAACAGAAGCCCATCAGTTTTGACGAGTTTCTCGTTAGTTATGGTGGAAATAATCGCTATGAATTAATTGATGGAGAGGTCTTCGACTTGGAACCAACAGGCTCGCATGAAGAGGTTGCAGCTTTAATCACTACAAAGATCTGTGTTCAGATCGATGCAACATGCTTACCTTGGTTTGTCCTTCAGCGGGGAATATTACGCCCTACCAACATTGGGATGACGGCATTTAGACCTGATGTTGCAGTAATCGATCGAGACGAACTTGCTAAAGAAATGCTTTGGTCTGACCAGTCGATCCTGACTTTGGGCAGTTCGATTAAATTTGTAGCGGAAGTGGTTAGTAGCAATTGGCAAAATGATTATTCCCGTAAGGTTGAAGACTACGCGGTTTTAGGTATTCCTGAATATTGGATTGCCGACTACGCTGGATTAGGTGGTACTCGACATATTGGTAAGCCCAAACAACCGACCCTATCTATCTGTACATTAGTAAATGGGGAGTATGAAATTCAGCTGCTTCGGGGCAATCAAACTATCCGCTCTCTAACCTTTCCAGATTTAAAACTGACGGCCGAACAGGTGTTGAAAGCAGGTAGGTAAAATCACCCTAGCTAGTTTCGAGAAATAATATTAATTTTTGAGCGATCGCTGCTCAGGATTTAATTAACCGCAATTTTTTAAGGATCGAGAGGACTTCTGACTCCTCCTTGCTGGTGCTTAATATAAGGCTCAAGCATGGCTTGACAATTAAGCAAATGCTAAAGTATTATTTAGTTAAGCATTTACTTAAATATCTTTATGAGTCGATCAACTGCCAGTACCGACGTTTTTCAAGCGATCGCTGGCATTACTGGTTGCAACAAAAATTACCTGAAGTATTAACTATGAGTTCAAATCAGCAGTTTCTGCAAAATTTATACGAAGCCTTCAACAACCGCGAACTTGAAACAATCATCTCGGTGATGCACCCAGACGTGAAATGGGCTAACGGGGTAGAAGGCGGTTTTGTTTATGGACGCGACGCGGTGCGCGAATACTGGACTAATCAATATAAGGTTATTCAAGTGCAGCTTGAAACCTTAAAGTTTGAGACGGATGAAAACAATCGAAATGTCGTTACCGTTCATCAAATCGTCAGAGATTTGCAAGGCAATTTGCTCGCGGATACAACAGTTCAGCAAATCTTTACTATTGAGAATGGTTTGATCGTTCTTTATGAAATTGGCGAAACTGAAACAATCCAAGAGATGATTCAACAGACGAAAACTTCCAAATCTTTATAAAGAAACTCTTTCTGAGAATGACTGAAGTTTTTTTAGATACTTCTTTTGCGATCGCTTTATCTTCAGTCACCAATTAAAATCATGTGCGGGCTGTTCAGCTTGCTAATCAAATCGACATTAACAAAAATATATTGGTTACTATATAAAATGACTATTTTTTCAACATCTATTTATGCTACGAGAAAATCTTAAAAAAGAATTAGACAAACTAAACGATGAGCAACTCAAAAAGATTGCTGATTTTATAGCCGACCTTGAGCCTCAGTCTATACAAAGCACATCGTCTATCCCATTTGGGCAAGAAGCAACACCATCTGAGAGGGCGAGAGAATTTCGTGAATGGGTTTTACAACTTCCTAAAGGTAGTCCAAGTTTACGAGACGAAGCTTTTGATCGTGAAAGTATTTACGAATAATGACGAAATATTTGCTTGACACTAATACACTAATATAGAGAATTAACAATGAGTAAAGCAAAATATATTCCCGAAGAGATATTATTATCAATTAAAAAATTACCCCAAGATTCTTTAGGAGAGTTGGTAAATTTTATTGAGTATCTTCAATTTAAAAATAGTTCTGAACCAAATCAAAATCGTCAAAATTATAAAGAAGCAGAAGTTAATTTAACAACAAAAATAACTTCTGAAGAAAGTGAGCAAATAATTGAAGAAATATTGACGGAAGTTGGTGAAAAAATCCCTTCTCTTTCTGATTATGCGATTAGTCGTGCTGGAATTTATGAAGACCATTCTTGACTATGAATTATCTAGTCGATACTAATATTTTACTGAGATTACCAGACCGCAACCATCCCCAACATCTGATTATTCGTAAATCGATTCGTTTACTTCGCAGTCAAGGACATAATTTATATATCACACCACAAAACTGTGCCGAATTTGGGAATGTTGCAACTCGTCCGAGTGATAAAAATGGCTTGGGTTTAGATGTAGAAAAAACTGCCAAACTTTTACGATTGTTTGAGCGTCTTTTTTATGTTATTCCTGATAATTCAGATATCTATTCAGAATGGAAAAGGTTAGTTAAAGCTTTTCAAATTAAAGGAATACAAGTTCATGATGCTCGTTTGGTTGCAGCGATGAAAACTCATGGATTGGAAGGCATTTTAACTTTTAATGTCAAAGATTTTAAACGCTATCAAGTTGAGGGAATCAAAGCAGTTAATCCTCAAGATTTAGCAATTAATAATTAATTACTGGGTGATTGTTGTGAAAAATGTTTTTCTATAATTTTAGGCGTTTTGATTTAAATTACCGTTGATACTCAGTGTTCGTAGTGCTGAGTTTAAATTCCTCTACAACCGCTGAAGGGGAACGTTAGAAATATTTTTTAGGTTTACTCTATAACACTCTCTGATTTTGTGCATAAATCCTTACTTTTTTACTGAGATAGAAAGATTACCCTAGAGAAGTAATTTCCCATTATTAATTAGCCACTTTTATGCTCGAAATTGCCACAAAACGCACTCTGCCTAAAAAACCATTGTTAATTACAACTTTACCAGGGCCACGAGCAAAAGAACTGGTAGAACGCGAGCGATCGCGCGGTAACATCTCCTTCTTATACTCGCGATTATCCCCTGGTAGTGGCTAGAGGTGAGGGCTGTATGATTGAAGATGTAGATGGCAATGTTTTTCTAGATTTTACGGCAGGAATTGCAGTTACAGCCACAGGTCACGCTCATCCTCAAGTCGTACAGGCAATTCAAGAACAGTCGGCTAATCTATTGCATATGTCAGGGACTGATTTTTACTATCCGCAGATGGTAGAATTGGCGGAAAAATTAGCCGATCGCGCTCCTTTCCCTCAATCTTTAAATAAAGCTCGGGTTTTCTTTACTAATTCTGGAACTGAATCCAATGAAGGAGCGATAAAACTAGCCCGCTATTACACTAAACGTTCTGGGATAGTTGCATTCGTTGGTGCATTTCACGGACGCACCTATGGCTCAATGTCTCTAACAGCATCTAAAAGAGTTCAGCGACAAGGATTCGGGCCTTTACTCCCTGGTGTTACTCATATTCCCTATGGTACTCATGCCAGTCTCGATTATTTGGAAGAAAAGTTATTTAATACAGTACTGCCTCCAGCAGAAATAGCAGCAATTATTGTCGAACCAATCCAAGGGGAAGGTGGCTATATTGTGCCTGAAGATGGTTTTTTAGCTAGAATTCGCGATATCTGCGATCGCTATGGGATTTTAATGGTTGTTGATGAAGTGCAATCGGGTATGGGACGAACTGGCAAGTTATTTGCCATTGAACACTGGGATGTTATGCCCGATATTATTACTCTGGCTAAGGGTATCGCTAGCGGTTTACCTTTGGGTGCTATTCTAGCGCGATCGCCAATAATGACTTGGACTCCAGGTTCTCATGCTACTACTTTTGGCGGTAATCCCGTCGCCTGTGCTGCTGCCAATGTCACCCTACAGTTATTAGAATCAGAATTAATGGCAAATGCTCGTAACATGGGAGAAGAATTACAAGCTGGTTTGACTCAATTAGCAACTAAATATTCGCGAATTTCTTACCCTAGAGGCAAAGGATTGATGGTGGCAGCCGATTTATTAGACACAGAAGGAAATCTCGATTCCAATTTACGCGATCGCCTGATTAACCAAGCTTTCTATAAAGGTTTACTGTTAATTGGTTGTGGTAAATCTGCCATTAGGTTTTGTCCTCCTTTGGTGATTGATCGCAACCAAATTCAAATAGCCCTACAAATTATTAGTGATTTATTAGCGCAAATATCATGAAAGCTGTTGAAATTGCCAATTTACTTTGGGATACTCTCTGGCAGGATTATTATCATAGGGTTGAATACGCTCGCATCTACGAACAAATGATTCGAGAAACTGGACATAGTATTGCTAACGATCATATTGCTTTTCGTTCTTTAGGTTTAACTATTAATCGCCAGGGTACAGAAATTAATCTGGGAATTCCCTATCTTGCCAAAATAATCGAAGCTTTAGGCTACGAAAAAGCTGGAGAATACGAATTTAGCGATCGCTATTTAAAAGCGTGTCACTATCGCCATCCCGAACAAAATCGTTTTAATTTACCCAAACTTTTTATCAGTGAATTGGTAGTAGATGCTTTACCTGCAACTTTAGCCCAACAAATTAAAGAAACGGTTAACACTGGTAGTTTTTTCCATCAGCCGAATTTAAACCAATGGCTGACAACAGAATCCCCAGAAACAATTATCACTCAACTCAAAACCGTATTTTCTCGTCCTTGGCAACCCCCCAAGCGATCGCTAGTTGAAGCAGTCAATAAAGTCACTCAATATGGCGCGTGGGTGCTAATCCACGGTTATGCTGTCAATCATTTTACTGGTTATATCAATCATCACCATGATTCCATCTACTCGGATATAGAAAAGACAGCACAAGCTTTAGGCGATCGAGGGATTCCCATGAAAAACGAAATTGAAGGCAGTTTAAATACTGGATTGCGTCAAACAGCAACCGCTGCTGTCACTGAGATGGTTGAAGTTTGGGATGATAACAGCCAAGAATTGAGTCAAATTCCCTGGACATACGCTTACTACGAGCTAGCCGAACGAAATATAGTTGAAGGTAAGCTGTTTGAAGGATTTTTGGATGCTCAGGCTAAAAATTTGTTTTCGATGACCAAAACTCGATCTAATTATATGAAGTCCGTTTAAATAATTTCAATTAAAACTCGCGCCTTAAAGGATATGCGAAGCGGTATACCATTTGCGAAGCTTATCCTTTAGGACAAGGGTACAATGTGCTTTAGCACTAGCTTCGCGTCGCAAAGACGCTAAGACGCTAAGACATTTATCTCGCTTAGTTTGGGGCTAAGATTTTATTAGAAGTAATTAAGCGGACTTGATATTACAGGCGATCGCGTTCTAAATCGTAAATAACTTTCTCCGCTAACCAGTTAGGAGAACGATCGGCGTGAGTTAACATCGTTCCAGTTAATAATCGGTTCGCAGTTTCGCGATTGTGAATCAATTGCAGTAATTTTTTACGCAGTTTGGGACTAATGCGATCGAGTAATAAAGTATTAGTCTTACCGTTGGCTAAATTAGTTACAGAAGCTTTATCGTGCCGAGATAAACGATAAGCAATAAACCCCCCACCAATACTTAAGCCAGTAATGCCAATAATTCTATTGATGTTATCAGTTGAACTATTTTCACGAGCAGTATCTAACCAGACGCGATCGTTTAAATTAGCTGCATCAGCTACAGATACTCGTTGTTCCTCAATCGGAAGAGCTTTTGTTGGTATAGCAAATAACCCAGTAGCGATAACAGCAGTTAAAAAAGCGGGAAACGAAATAGATTTTTGCATGGTTTTAAAAGTTAGAGATTACTTTAGAAACAATTTAAATATTCTCTAGATCGGCTTGATTTCTTGTATGTATGTTTTATATATTTATTTTGACAATTAAAAATGACAATGAGATGTCAAAAAAATGATCATTAGATGTCACTTACAAGCCTATTTTTGCTGATTAGTGATTTATAGCCGTACAAAATTAGCGATAGACAATTAGGACGATCGACTCGTAGGTAGTAGGTAGTAAAAAACATAGTCTATTCAAATGAAAACAGCTGTAACTAGATCTGATGATCCTGTGAGCCTTAAACTTTACTACCCAAGTGCATTGGCAATAAAAGCAACGTTCATCCGTAAAATTTCCAACATCAGGTCATAGTTAATCCGATCCAGCGTGTCATTAGCACTATGAATATTACTGTTGGCACTATCACCCCCTTCAATTGTGAGTACGGCGGCAATTTCTCTCTCAATAAAAGATACATGATCGCTGGCAAAGGGGTTAAGTGAAGTTTGTACAGTTAATTCTGTGTATGTTGCTGCTGCTTCACTCAAGGCATCAATAATTGCTTGGGAGATCGGCGCACCTTCAAGTAGGACAGTGGGGGTAGTTGTGTTTAATCCCCCAATCATATCCATATTCAAAACTGCTTTAATTCTGGCTTGTTCGGTAGTATCTAAACTAGCCACATACTGCTTACTCCCAAAAAGTCCTTGTTCTTCACCACCTAGAAGAATTAAACGTAAGTCATGCTTATTTTGATGTGTCTTGAATACTTTAGCAATTTCCAGCAAACCAGCAGAACCACTACCATTATCATCTGCACCAGGCGCGATCGCATTTTCTCCACCTGGAATATTAATCGAATCTAGGTGTGCGATCGCCAGTATAAGGTCTTTCGTTTCTGAAAGATCACCAGGGCGATCGGCAATCACATTCTGACTAGTACTACTGCCAACTGCGATGGTTTCCAGTCTGGTATCATAACCGATTGTTTCTAATTGTTCTTTTGACCAATCAGCAGCTAACCGATAAAAACTGCTAGTTGAGTAACGAGTAGACCATGAAACAAGTTGAGTAAGGTTAGCTGACAAACTAGAGCGAGATAATTGAGCTAACAAATTTTGAATGCCAACTTGGGGAGTTCTTCTCAACGCAGCTTTTGGTTGCTCTCTAAAGACAACCATATTTTCTGCTAGAGGTTTTATTCCATAGCAAGGCTCATCACCTTTTTGATAGGACTCAACCAAATCTGGAGTCAAATCTACTACTAAAAACCTGCCTTTATCAATTAAAACTGGGACTTCGGGATGCTCTTGCTGAAATAATCGTCCTTTTTGCACTACTAAATATAGATTATCTTGCTCGGTAGGGCGAGAATTCCGTTGTAGAGAAATACCGCTACGTCCAGCACTATTTAAAATCTGATTCCAATCTGATTTATCAGCAATTAATAATGCTTCGTTGCCAAATTGGATGCAATTCGTATTGGTAAGTTTGGTCAAATCTAATTGCGATCGACAAATATCAATTGATGTACGAGAAGTGAAAACTTGCATCTTTGTTATTATTTGATAATTTTAAACAGAGTCTTTTTGTGAAGGAAGACAAGTTATTTTTACCTTATCCAAACATTAAAGAGCATCAGAACTTTTAATTAAGGCTCTTGGCCCATCTAAAGTAGCTCTCATTCTGGCAACTTGCCCAGCACTAAACATGAACATAGCGTCATCATCAACATAGTCCATATAGTTCATATACATATCTCCATTAGGAGCATTGCCACAGGTTATGCGTGGGAAAGTCGGACGACCAAAATTTGAATCTGCTTGGTTAGGAGTATCTTCAACTGCATCAGAACCAGCACATGCGCCCATATCATCACCCCAAATATGTCTTAAATTTAGCCAGTGACCGACTTCATGAGTAGTAGTTCTTCCTTTGTTAAAAGGTGGAATAGCTGTACCAACATCACCAAAGTACTGATGACTAATTACCACACCATCTGTTTCGGCATCACCACCAGGAAACTGAGCATAGCCTAAAAGACCACCGCCTAAATTACATACCCAGATATTTAAATACTTATCTGCTGACCAAGCATCCTTACCACCAGTTGAGGCAAATTTGACAGCATCGTCAAAACTAAAGGCTGTTTTTTGCGTAAAAGTTCTTGTGATGCCGTTGGTTGGATTGCCATCAGGATCTCGTACTGCCAACTTAAATTCAATTTTGGCATCTGCGACAAAAGGTATAAATGGTTCAGGAACTAGACTAATATCAGCATTTTGTTTTCTGTAATCTTCATTCAGGATTCTGATCTGACTTGTAATCTGCTCATCAGTTATATTTTCCAAACTATTGTTAAAAACTACATGTACGATAACAGGAATGGTAATGAGCGGAAAATCTGCTCTAGCGCGGGCGCTGTCTGTCTCATAGTCTCTGCTGTATTGCTCAATGGATAGTCGCTGCTGCCTGTATGTAAGAGAGGTTTCCATCAATATTTGATGGTGAATCATAGTGCCACAGGTGCGTCTTTGAGAAGTCATGTTTTTCTTACTCCACTAATCTAAAATAATGTTTTAATCTATATTTTCAAGGCTTTGACTATTACTTGTAATTAAGTAATTACTATTATGCAAATCATAGTTTTTGCGAAAAAACTTTACATAATCTGCTTGCTCTTCTTTAATTCAGTGTAGATAGTTCAGAATAAATGTGTAGGCAATACTCAAAAATTAATTATTAAAATGATAATTATTATCAAATTAAATGAAATATAGATGCTTTTCCAGGAGAAGTTTTGTAATTGGGTTATCAATTCTATCTATAGTGCAACTAGGCTGTTTAGACAAACCAATGAATAACAATCTTCCGTCAGCAATTTTTCAACACTGGATACATTCCCGAGAAGAAGATACTGAAAAGGTAAAAGTTTATCGACCAAGTAATTATCAATTTCCTCCGTCGAGAGGAAGAGATGGATTTGAGATTAAAAAAGATGGACAATTTATTCAGTACGGAATTGGAGCTACTGACAGACCACAAAAGATTACAGGAACATGGAAAGCTGAAAAAGACAATCAAATTAAAATTTCTTGGGAAAATCAAAACCAGAATTATACAATGCAAGTCTTGTCATGTGAAAAGGGGTTATTAAAAGTTCGTTACAGCTGGTAAATTTCAACTTGTAGTTTTATGTTTAGTAAATAATGGCTCTGGAGTTTTTTAACAAAGTATGACCAGGGAAAGATGTATGCCAGCGATTGTTTAAATTAGTTTAAACATAGTAGCTTTGTTTCACATCATGAATTATTTAGTAACAGTTTTAGAGAACAAACAGCAAGCAGAAGAAGCATATTCTGTTCTGCAAAAAGATGGTATTCCACCAGAAAAAATAACCATTCTTGGTCAAGGCTATCAAAGCGCCGATGAATTTGGTTTAATCAATCCTAATGACCAGGCAAGCAAAAGAGCAAGTAAATTAGCTTATATGTTAATTCCCTTTGGTTTTGTTGCAGGTTATGTATTTAATTTGCTTACAGGTATTCACCTTTTTTCCTTTACTAACTCAACAGCCGAGCATATTATCGGCGGTATTTTGGGTGCAGCCTCTGGATTATTAGGTGCAGTTTTTGTCGGTGGTGGTGTTGGTTTAACCACAGGTAGCGGGGATGCTTTGACCTATCGCAACCGTCTCAATGCAGGTAAATATATTATTGTGACTAAAGGTACTGATAGTTTGATTCGTCAAGCGACAAAATTATTGCGTCAGTTTGAGCCTGAGTATATTCAAGGTTATGAAGAACCTGTTTAGTAAACCTGTCTATTGATAGTAAAATAATCTTTTGCGCCTAAAAAGCTCTCATTCTCACCAATTGCCACCAACAAAGACAACCAGAGATGAGAAAGAAACACCCTGCCACAATTAAGCCGAGGGATAAATTATAGCGAGAAGCGATCGCCCCAACCAAAGGCGCAATGATAGCAAAAGCAACCCGAAAGACTAGACTATTGAGAGAAAGAATCGTCGCCCTCACAGAAGAAGCAATTTGTTGATTGATGGCATTGAGAATTAACGGGGAAGAAAAACCCCGCACTAAATAGATGCTCAGGATCAAAACTAGACCCCAAACTTGGTTAATACTTCCCAGGCAAATATAGGAAGTGGCTAAAATAATTATGAGCAAGAAAATGGCTCGTTTGATCCCGAAAAGGCGCTGTAGATGGTGAGAATTGATTGATGCTAAACTCATTCCCAAGTGAAATATTGCCCACGCCCAACCAAAAGCTTGAATGGGAATATTTAATTGCTGGAGATAGTCTTGTGATAGCCAGACGATTAGGAAACTAGCACTAGAAAAAGTACTGCTAAGTAGGATTAACCATCGTAGTTTAGGGCGTTTATAAACATCAATAATGATATCTTTGAGCTGATTTAATTTTTGAGTTTGGGCGATCGCTTGGTGAAATTTTGGCTCGACTAAAGTTAGGGCTAAAGCAAAATAAATAATTAAGCAAACCGTCTGGAAATAAAAAGGATAGACCAAATTAATTGAGGCGATCGCAGCACCGATAATGCCACAAACTGCTTCACTAATGCCAGCAATAGCACCTAATCTGCCTTCCCATACCTGATAGTGTTGTTCTTTCCCCAACTGGATCAAGGTATCGTAACCCAGCGCGGTATTTGCCCCTGAAATCAGACTTCCAGCTACTCCCGCTAAAATTTCGGCGATCGCAAATGCGGTAAATGAAGTTCCCACACAGTAAATTAACCAACTAGCAACCCATACCCCACTACCAACGACTAAACAGGCTTTTCTCCCCCAAAGATCGGCTAAATATCCAGAGGGGACTTCTAACACTAAAATAGACAAGGATAAGATGGTTTTGAGCAGTACTATCTGTTCAATGTTTAAGCCGTAATGCTCATAAAATAAAACAATAGTGGGAATGGGAAACCAAGCAAAGGCTAATCCCTGTAAGATGTAAAGTTTGGTTAAATTAGCTGAGTAAGATTGGTTCAAGTAAAAATTTAGGTGAAAGGAAATGCAAGTTCAGGTAATTTATTTGATCTTAAAATGATTGAACCGATTAATTTACTAGTTCCCTTGTTCTTACTTGGGATAATCATCATCTCGGCAGTATATTTTAATAACCAATCTTGATGTCAGAAATACGCGGAGTCTGGATTACCAATCGTCCTCACAGCAAAATTTTAGAGTCACGGCAACATATAATTGAGGCGCTAGATTTCCTGAGCTTCTATGGCTTTAATCTGATTTTTCCTGTGGTTTGGAATCGGGGTTATACTCTCTATCCCAGCCAGGTAATGAGTCAACACAATTTACCAGTAATCGATCCTTTTTATCAAGCGCAGCAGCGCGATCCTCTAGCAGAAATTATCATTGAGGCAAAGCAACGCAACCTAAAAGTAATTCCCTGGTTAGAATATGGCTTTGCAGCTTCTCACTTATTAGATGGCGGACATATTTTACAGCGCTATCCCCACTGGCAAGCAATAGATCGCGATGGAACAACAGTAAGACAGGGAGGCTTAACCTGGATGAATGCTTTTCACCCCGAAGTGCAACAATTTATGCAGTCGATAGTTCAAGAAATTATCCGTAACTATGATGTAGACGGAATTCAAGGATGCGATCGCCTGCCTGCCCTGCCCGTCACCGCAGGATATGATAGTTTTACCGTAGCGCAATATCAATCCAGCTTTGCTCAACAGCCACCCCATAACTATCAAGACAAGCATTGGCTACAGTGGCGCGCCGATCTGTTAACTGATTTTTTAAGTCAGATGTATCAAAATGTAAAAACCATTAAACCTCAAGCAATTGTTTCCCTCTCTCCTGCGGTGTACCCTTTTTGTCTAAATAACCTGTTGCAAGATGTCAAAGCCTGGGTAGATCGAGGTTTATGTGACATGATTCATCCCCAGATCTATCGCTCTAGTTTTTTTAGCTACAACCAAGAAGTAAAACAGATTATTAAAACCTTTGCTCATGATTCATTACCTAAATTTGCTCCAGGGATTGCCTTGACTGCTAATGGTAAAGATGTCAGCCATCGAGACTTGATTAAATATATTAAAACTAATCGCGATCGCCACTTGAGCGGTCAAGTATTTTTCCACTATGAAGGGTTGCGCAAAAATAATGATGCAGTAGCGATCGCCTTAGCTAAATCTGCTAATTATACTGGCGTTGCTGATTTAAAGTATACCACAAGGGTACAACGTGAAATCGATAAGTAAACTGTTCGTAGCTCTAAGCTATAAGCCATAAGCTATAAGCTTTTAATCAATTTTTACTTTTTGGTAGCAGTTTAATTCCGCTAAAACTCCATTACCCACTACCCACTACCCATTACCCACTACCCACTACCCATTACCCACTACCCACTACCCATTACCCATTACCCACTACCCACTACCCATTACCCATTACCCATTACCCACTACCCACTACCCATTACCCATTACCCATTACCCACTACCCACTACCCATTACCCATTACCCATTACCCACTACCCACTACCCACTACCCACTACCCATTACCCATTACCCACTACCCATTACCCATTACCCATTACCCATATATGCAACGTTATTTCAAAGTTTTAAGGTTGTTTTGGTCTACGGCGATCGCCACAGAATTAGAGTATCGGCTCAATTTTGCGATCGCGACTATTACCAGTATTGCTAATTTAGTGGGTAGTTTGTTTGGACTATCGCTATTTTATCGGACTGGCTATACTTTCCAGGGCTGGAATTGGCAGGAAGCAACGATAGTTTTAGGTTTGTTTACTCTCTTGCAAGGCTTTTCTGCTACTTTTCTCGTCCCTAATTTAAACAGCATTGTCAAGCAGGTTGAACAGGGAACTCTCGACTTCGTGTTGCTCAAGCCGATCAGTAGTCAGTTTTGGTTATCTACCAAGACTATCTCTCCTTGGGGGTTGCCCGATCTACTGTTTGGTAGCATCCTGATAGTTTATGCTGGCAATCAATTGGGTTTAGCTTGGTATGACTATCTAGCGAGTCTAATTCCCCTAGGTTTTGGCGTGATTATTCTCTATAGCCTGTGGTTTATTTTAGGGGCAACTAGTATCTGGTTTGTTAAAGTTTATAACGTTACCGAAGTACTGCGAGGCTTATTAGAAGCGGGAAGATATCCGATGGTAGCCTATCCTGTTATTTATCGCTTCTTCTTTACTTTTGTTGTACCTGTGGCTTTTTTAACTACTGTTCCTGCTCAAGCTATGCTCAATCGTAGCGAACTTAGCTGGAGTATTGGTGCAGCTATTTTAGCCTGTGCCTTATTTATCTTCTCTATCTTTTTTTGGCGGTTTGCTTTACTTTTTTACACTAGCGCTTCGAGTTAGCTATATCAGCATAATTAGTTAATTTATTTAATTGGTAGGCGCTGGATATTGGCGTTACTGCCAATTACCACCATTATCGATCCTTTTTTCAGTATTTCTCCTGGAATGGGATTAGTGATAAATCTTTCACCGTTACCAATCGCTAGAACATTGACTCCATAACGCTTGCGCAAATCTAGTTGGGCTATAGTTTGACCATGAAATTCTGCGGGGGTTAAAATTTCCACAATGCTATTCTCCGTATCCAACTGAAACCGTTCTAAGAGTCCAGGTTGAGTTAAAGTGCTAGCCAAAGTGCAACCAGCCTCATATTCAGGGAATACTACCCGATCTGCACCGACTCGCTTGAGTACTTTGCCATGAATTTCTGATGATGCCTTAGCAACTACATACTCTACTCCAGCTTCTTTAACATTGAGAGTTGTAATAATGCTTTCTTGGAGATAGTTACCGATCGCCACAATAACGGTGTCTACTTCAAAAATTCCTGCTTCTTTGAGGGATTCAGGTTCAGTCGAATCTAGCTGAATTGCGTGGGAGGCGACTCTTTGGGCTAAAACCTGAGAGACTAATTTTTCATCGATATCTGTACCTAAGACTTCGTAACCCATCTTATGTAAGGAAGTACAGACTGCTCTACCAAAACGTCCCAAGCCAATTACAGCAAACTGACGGTTGTGAGTACGGGCGTTAGTTAAAAAATTGAGAGATTTCAAGGACTCTAATCTAAATAATTCTAAACTATTGGCATTTTAATCGATCGGATGTCCTTTCGGATCGATGAGGCTGCCTTGATTAATTTAGTGTCTATTGCTCGATCGTTAATTAAGGCAAGACCGATTGACATTTGAGGCAATCCACAAGATATAGATAAAATATAAGCTAATCTATCGATTCAATTCCTATCTACAAAAGCTTAATGACTGAAGCCACCTCTATTCGTCACACCAAACCTATCAGCCAAACGGCTAGCTTGTTCTATCAAGTTGCCATGTCTCAACCTGCATCCCATCTATTTGAAGTTACCCTGAAAATTAGTGACTGGCGATCGCCTACTCTAGATTTAAAGATGCCAGTCTGGACACCTGGTTCTTATTTAGTTAGAGAGTATGCCAGACATCTACAAGACTTTTCGGCGCGTTCTGGCGAGGGGGAATTAACTAGTCGTAAGCTGAGTAAGAATCATTGGCAGATCGCCACCGCTAATGCTAGCGAAATTATAGTTAGCTACCGTATTTACGCTAATGATTTAACAGTACGTACTAATCATTTAGATGCCACTCACGCTTATTTTAATGGTGCTGCATTGTTTTTCTTTGTTCCAGGATTAGAACAGCAACCGATTAGCGTAAAAATTGTGCCACCTCAATCCGACTGGTGCGTTACGACTACCCTAACTAAAATCGAGGGTGAGGAGAATACTTTTCAAGCTCAAGACTTTGATACTTTAGTTGATACTCCCGTAGAGGTAGGCACACACCAAGTATATGATTTTGAGGTACTGGGAAAACCTCATTCATTAGCAATATGGAGTCAAGGTAACGCTAATCCCCACAAGATTATTACCGACACTACCAAGGTGATTGAGGTAGAAGCCGAGATCTTTGATGGTTTACCCTATGAACAGTATTTATTTTTGTTACATCTTTCAGGTAGTGGCTATGGTGGTTTAGAACACAAAGACTGCTGTACGCTAAATTATCCCCGATTTGGATTTAGCGATCGCGAGAAATATGAACGGTTTATGCAGCTAGTAGCACACGAATTCTTCCATCTTTGGAACGTTAAACGCATTCGTCCCCAAGCTTTAGAAACTTTTGACTACGAAGCCGAAAACTACACTACATCCCTCTGGTTTTGTGAAGGAACAACTAGCTACTACGATGCAATTATTCCCTTACGAGCAGGGATTTATGACCAGAAAACCTGCCTCAAAAACTTGAGCAAGGACATTAATAAGTATCTCAACACCATTGGACGTAATGTACAACCTCTGGGGGAATCAAGCTATGATGCTTGGATCAAATTATATCGTCGTGATGCCTATAGTGATAACAATCAGATTTCCTATTATCTCAAAGGAGAACTGGTTTCTTTACTGTTAGATTTATTGATTCGAGCTAAATATCAGAATAAGCGATCGCTTGATGATGTAATGCGCTTGATGTGGTCGCGTTTTGGACAAGAGGAAGTCGGTTTTAGTGAAACTCAACTCAGGGAAACTATTGCTGAGGTTGCAGCCGAGAACCTAGATGATTTCTTTGCTCGCTACATTGAAACTACTGAAGAATTGCCCTTTGATGACTATCTTAACCCCTTTGGCTTATACTTAAAAACTGTTAGTGAATCCGATGCTCCTTATCTGGGAATCAAGGTACAGTCCGATAGTAATCGGGAAGTGATCGAGTTTGTTGCTGCCGAATCTCCCGCAGCGTTAGCAGGAATTGATGCCAAAGATGTGCTGTTAGCAATTAATGGTATTAAGGTCGATGCTAAGTCTCTTGACGAAAGATTAAAAGACTATCAAGCAGAGGATACGATCCAAGTTACTGTGTTTCACAATGATGAATTAAAAACCCTGGCTGTTACTTTAGCTCAACCCCAAGCTAATCGTTATGAGCTGGCGTTCAAAGATAATTTATCCCAGTCACAGCAGCAAAATCTTCGAGGGTGGCTAGGAACAATGAACAATGAGCAATGAGCAATGAGTCCTAAAGGATATGCGAAGCGGTATCTCCAACTATGCGAGACAAGTGGTTTACCATTAGCTCGCAAGCTCGCGTCACAATGAGCAGTGACAGTAGGGTGGGCAAACGAGCAAATTATACTTGTGTGTTTTCAATATTCTTTATGCCCACCTAATCAGTCCTAAAGGACGACGCGTAGCTAGTGCTTTAGCATAAGCTTCGCAAATAATCAGTAATTAGTAATTAGTAATTAGTAATCAATCATCAATCAAAATGCATAATTTTTTAGAAATAGCCTACTTTCAAAATAGATTTGTTCCTTTTAAAGAAGCAAATATCTCCATCGCCACTCATGCTCTTCACTACGGAACAGGTGCTTTTGGTGGAATGAGAGGTATTCCTAATCCAGATAATGCTGAACAAATATTATTATTTAGGCTAGATCGTCACTGTAATCGTTTGAGTGATAGCGCCAAGCTACTTGGTTATGATTTACCAGCAGCAAAAATTCAGCAAATTATTATTGATTTTGTGCAGAAAAATCAGCCCAATAAACCTTTTTATATTCGTCCTTTTGTTTATACCTCTGACTTAGGTATTGCTCCTCGACTGCATAAAATTGAAAAAGACTTTTTTGTTTATGGATTAGAACTAGGGGATTATTTACCTCCTGATGGCATTAGCTGTCGTATTAGTTCTTGGTATCGTCAAGAAGATCGGAGTTTACCTCTACGGGGTAAGATCAGCGGCGCATATATTACTTCTTCCCTGGCTAAAACCGAAGCAGTAGAATCTGGTTTTGATGAGGCAATTTTGATGAATTCTCAAGGTAAAATTTGCGAAGCATCAGGAATGAATATCTTTATGGTGAGAAACAATAAATTAATCACGCCTGGGTTTAATCAAGATATTTTAGAAGGTATTACTAGAGATAGCGTGCTGACTATTGCCAGGGATATGGGGATTGAAGTCGAAGAAAGAGCAATTGATAAAACCGAATTACTAATTGCTGAAGAAGTATTTTTAAGCGGTACAGCAGCAAAAGTAACTCCTGTAAAACAAATTGAAAGCTATCATTTGTCTACCGAGCGACCAATTACCGAAAAAATTAAAGCCAAACTAACTTCAATTACTAAAAATCAAGAGCCAAAATATCAAGATTGGATTTATACAGTTGATTGCTAGGCAGATTAATTATCGCCATTGGTAGATTTCTATTCAAATAATATATAGCAATCCTAAATGAAATGAGAAATTTCTACTACCTACTACCTACTATCTAAAAACCAATCAATGTAGTTTCATGAATTAAATAGGACTGCTATATGGCTCAAGTTGTAGTTGGAGTGATGGGTGCGGGAGATTTAGCAACTCACGAAGATACCGAACTGGCTTATCAGCTAGGTAAATCAATTGCAGAAAATGGCTGGATTTTGCTGACAGGAGGTAGAAAAGTAGGAGTCATGGAGGCAGCCAGCCAAGGTGCAAAAGCAAGTGGCGGAACAGTAATCGGTATTTTGCCTGGCAATAATAAACTAGAAATGTCTGATGCAGTCGATATTGCCATCGTTACTGATTTGGGCAATGGACGCAATAATATTAATGTCTTGTCTTGCGATCTTGTGATTGCCTGTGGTATGGGTTTGGGGACAGCTTCAGAAGTTGCTTTGGCGTTGAAAAATAATCGACCTATAATTTTGCTTCATCAACAAGAAGTAACCTATCAATTCTTTAGTCATTTGGCTTCAGAACAAGTTTTTTCGGCAGAAAATGTGGAACAAGCGATCGCTCTAAGCCAAGAAATTTTGCTCCCTTAGATCAACTAGATCGACGTAGTGAGTTCCAGTCAAGATCATTAAACTCTTGTATAGTACTGATTTGAGCGAAAAAATACTTGACTTTAATGCTATCTTAGGTTATCTGAGGGGAATTCTAAATTCAAAGCTAGTGTTGTCATGATCAATATTCTCGTAGCTGACGATCAAAATTTTGTCCGTAAAACTTTAGAGTCGTATCTCGAACCAGAATCAGATCTTCAGATTGTTGGTTTTGCTAAAAATGGTGAAGTGGCGATCGCTAAAGTAGCAGAGCTAAAGCCAGATGTAGTGTTGATGGATATTGAGATGCCAGTCATGGATGGTTTTGCAGCTACCGAAACTATTGCTCAAAAATATGCCGATACTAAAGTTTTAATGCTTAGTATTCACAATCAAAAACAAGACGTTGCTCGTGCCTTAAAGCTAGGTGCCAAGGGCTATTGGCTTAAAAACACCACAGCTAAAGAATTAGCTAATGCCATTCGCTATGTCCACAAAGGATATTTTCAACTAGCTCTAGAATTAGTAGACAAGCACTTGGCAAAGACTATGACATTGGATTCTTTGCCCAAGCAAGATCTGGAGTTGAGCGAAAAGCTCAACATGGTAGATACAGTTTTAGCCAAAATAGAACAAAAAATTGATTCTTTAGAAGAACTAACGCCTCACAGCCTGAACGAAACCGTAGAAGCGATTGTCAAGCAGGAGCTGTCTCACAATAAAGAGCGTGATGCTAATTTACAGTTTAGATGCGATCGACTTAAACAACAGTTAAAGAGACACGAACAGAAAACAAATTTAGCCATTAAGATCCTGACGATTACTAATTTCAGCTTGTTTGTGGCTATTTTGGCGATAGGTTATTTGAGCTTCAGCAAGTAAAAGAAAAATTTAAACATTAGCAATCAATTGTATTATTGATACTATTCCCTGACAGCATCAGAACTATTTATAGCTGGTTCTATCGCTGCGTATTTAACGATCGCAATTAATTGCTGTTAAGAAATATATTCATCCCTAATTGGTTTGCGAACCAAACCACATCAACACCAGCAATACGGAGTATCTATCAGTCAGATAAAACAATTGTATTTTGTTTTTCATAGACTTAATACTATAATCATCTGGAGATAGATATATTTGAATCTATTTTTATCAAAGACAGAAATAAATCTATGAATGAAATTTTCAATCAGAGTATCTGGCTTGTCCCTCTCTATGCTTTAGTAGGTGCAACTTTAGCTATTCCTTGGTCGCCTGGAATCATTCGTACTACTGGGCCCCGACCATCGGGTTATATCAATATCCTCATGACTTTGGTAGCGCTGACGCACAGTATCTTAGCCTTGCGAGAAATCTGGGGGCAGCCAGCCCAATATCTTTCATTTCCGTGGCTTCAAGCTGCTGATTTGCATATTGCTTTCGATTTAGAAATTTCCACAATTAATCTGGGTGCGCTAGTTCTAATTACTAGTGTCAACCTACTTGCTCAGGTTTATGCCGTTGGCTACATGGAAATGGATTGGGGGTGGGCGCGTTTTTATTGCATGTTGGCTTTATTTGAAGCGGGAATGTGTACTTTAGTACTGTGCAACTCGCTGTTCTTCAGTTACGTAGTGCTAGAGATTTTGACTCTCGGTACTTATTTACTGATCGGTCTGTGGTTCAACCAGTCTTTGGTAGTCACGGGGGCAAGGGATGCTTTCTTAACTAAACGAGTAGGAGATTTAATTCTCTTGATGGGAGTTGTGGCTTTACTCCCTTTAGCTGGAACTTGGAACTATACCGAGTTAGCAGAGTGGGCAAATACTGCTACTGTCGATCCGACTGTAGCCACTTTACTTTGTTTAGCCTTAATTGCTGGCCCTTTGGGTAAATGCGCTCAATTTCCTCTACATCTTTGGTTAGATGAGGCGATGGAAGGGCCGATGCCAGGAACAATTCTACGGAACACAGTGATAGTTTCTACTGGTGCTTGGGTCTTAATTAAATTACAGCCTGTATTAGCTTTATCTCCTTTTGCCTCTAGTTTTATGGTGGCAATCGGGGCAACAACGGCTATTGGGGCGAGTTTAATTGCGATCGCCCAGATCGATATCAAGCGATCGCTTTCTTATTCTGTCAGTGCTTATATGGGCTTGGTGTTTATTGCCGTGGGGACACAGCAAGATATTACAGCACTAAAACTCTTGTTCACCTATGCGATCGCCATGTCATTATTAGTGATGAGTATTGGCGGGGTGGTGTTAAATACCATTACCCAAGATTTAACTCAATATGGTGGTTTGTGGTCGCGTCGTCCCATTTCAGGCATTTGCTATTTAGTGGGTGCTGCTTCATTGGTAGCTTTTCCGCCTTTGGGTTGTTTTTGGACGCTAACAGAATTGGCAGATCGTCTCTGGCAAAACCATCCTTGGTTGGTGGGAGTCATCCTGATTGTTAATGGTTTGACAGCGTTTAGCTTAACTCGCGAGTTTTGTTTAATTTTTGCTGGTCGAATCAAGCAAATGACAGTGCGATCGCCTGAAGGGTTATGGAGTGTGGTATTACCTATGACAGTTGGCATGGGACTCGCTTTACACGCACCTATCTTGTTATACCAGTGGGGTTTATTACCACAGTTATCTGATTTAGATTTAACTATTGCGGCTGCTTTGGCGGTCACAACTTTAGTCGGCGCTGGTGCAGCTAGTCTGATTTATCTCAATGACAGCATTGCCAAACCAATTCAACTAAAGCCGAAGGCAGTACAAGACTTTTTTGCCTACGATCTTTATACCGAAAAGTTTTATCGCCTGACCGTTATTGCTGTGGTGGGTGTAGTTTCTCAACTAGTTTATTGGTGCGATCGCTATTTAGTTGATGGGGTAATTAATTTCTTCGGCTTGGCGACTATTTTTAGTGGTGAAAGTCTTAGATACAATACCTCTGGTCAGACCCAATTTTACTTTCTTTCGATCCTGTTGGGAGTCTTTCTCTTCGTAGGAATAATTTGTTTCCCTTTGTTTTCCAATTATCTTTTATAACTTGTCCTAAAAAACAAGTTTAACTATCAACTTTTTTAATTAATGTAAGCTGTGATTAGAATGATTAACCAACAAGAATTACCAGTTTCTCGTCGTCGCATGATGCAGTTTGGCGCAGGTTTTATTGGTACAACAACCCTAGCTAGTGCGATTGGTTTAAACCTTCACGATTCTCAATCTGTTAAAGCTCAAGAAGTTACAGGTGTTGACATGACTCCTGACCAAGCTTTTCAAAAATTAATCGAGGGTCATCAACGTTTTCTGCAAAATAAAACTACCAATACTAATCAATCTTTAAAATATTTACAATCAGTTTCTGAAGACCAAAAACCTTTTGCTGCTATTATTGGTTGTGCCGATTCTCGCTGTCCTCTTGAAGTTGTTTTTGACCAAGGTTTTGGCAATTTATTTGTGGTAAGAGATGCAGGAAACGTGGTAACACCAGAAGAATCAGGTAGTTTAGAATTTGGAACTTTAGTATTAGGCGCTAAAGTACTTCTCGTTATGGGTCATTATGGTTGTGGCGCGGTCAAAGCTGCTTTAGCAGGACAAGAAGTGCCAGGCTCTATTGCTAGTGTTCTGTCTCACATTGAGCCTGCCGTCAAGGATTATAAAGGACAACAAGATGATAAAGAAGCCGTGAAAAAAGCGACAGAACTTAATGTAATTTATCAAGTGAATAAATTAAAACAATCCCCTGTTTTATCTGAATTGGTTGCTAAGAATCAATTAAAAATTGTAGGTGGATATTTTGATTTTAAAAATGGAGAGTTAAATATACTGGAAACTTAAATATAGTTACTAAATTATTTATTGCTATTTGATACTTTATTGATTGATGAGAGTATCTCATATGGCAGTCCTATTTGATTCATGCAACTACATTGATTGGTTTTTAGGTAATAGGTAGTAGATACTAGAAATTTCTCATTTCATTTAGGATTGCTATAGTAATAAATAGTTAAGAGAATTATCTCTCATAATTATTCAAGCAAAAAACAAGCGCTTTTAAAAAAGATTTAAGTCATACAAAATAATAAAAAATAAAGAAAAAATGCTGAGTTTTTTACTATGGCTACCTGTAATAGGAGCAAGTATCGTTGGATTTATGCCTGGCAAGGCAGAATCAGGACAGTTACGTCAGATTACTACTGTATTTGCTGTGGTAACGTTTGTCTGGACAATTTGGCTCTTAACTCAATTCGACCTAAGTCTTGCAGGATGGCAATTTGCCGAGTATTTACCTTGGATTAAACCAATTGGTTTAAGTTATAGCTTGGCAGTCGATGGTTTATCTTTGCCCTTGTTAGTTTTAAATGCTCTACTGACCATTATTGCAATTTATAGTATTGGCGAAAATGTCGAACGTCCTCGACTTTATTATGCTTTGCTATTGTTAATCAATGCTGGAATTACAGGGGCATTAGTAGCGCAAAATCTCTTACTGTTTGTCATTTTCTATGAAATAGAATTGATTCCCTTCTATCTAATGATCGCTATCTGGGGAGGGGAAAAAAGAAACTATGCCGCCACTAAGTTTTTACTCTATACAGCAGTATCGGGACTACTAGTATTGGCTGCTTTTTTAGGCATTGGTTTCCTCAATGAAGTAATCAGTTTTGATTACGATACTATTTCTACCCAAGGCTTATCCCTTACTACTCAATTAATTTTATTAAGCGTCTTACTAGTAGGGTTTGGCATTAAAATTCCCTTAGTTCCTCTCCATACTTGGCTACCAGATGCCTATACAGAAGCTTCTCCATCTGTGACGATTCTTTTAGGAGGAATCTTAGCTAAATTGGGTACTTATGGCTTAATTCGCTTTGGTTTACAGTTATTCCCCGAAACCTGGTCAGTAGTTGCTCCAGGATTGGCAATTGTCGGCACGATTAGCGTACTCTATGGAGCATTAAGTGCGATCGCTCAAAAAGATATTAAACGTATGGTAGCCTATAGTTCGATTGGACACATGGGCTATATCTTGGTTGCTGTTGCTGCGGGAACACAATTAAGTATTTTGGGTGCAGTAGCCCAAATGATCGGACACGGTTTGATCTTGGCTTTACTATTTCATCTTGTGGGTATTGTCGAACGCAAAGTCGGAACTCGCGATCTCGATGTCCTCAATGGCTTAATGAATCCGATTCGGGGTTTACCCCTCACCAGCGGATTGCTAATTATGGCAGGAATGGCGAGTGCAGGAATCCCTGGTTTAGTGGGCTTTGTAGCAGAATTTATAATTTTTCAGGGCAGTTTCAGTACTTTTCCTATCCCAACCCTGCTTTGCATCATTGCCTCTGGTTTAACAGCGGTTTACTTCATCATTTTGCTTAATCGCACCTGCTTTGGCAAATTAGATAACAAATTGGCATATTACCCTGCTGTCCTAAAATCAGAAAGCATTCCTGCCTTCGTTTTAACTGCAATTATTCTTTTCTTAGGGATTCAACCCAACTGGCTAGTACGCTGGATTGAACCGACTACCAATTTATTAGCAGTAAATGTTCACCACACCGAACAAGTAGCAATGAGTCCTAAAGGATTAGCTCGCAAGCTCGCGTTACAATGAGCAGTGAGCAGTGAGCAGTGAGCAAATAGTTAGTAATCAGTAATTAGTAATTAGTAATTAGTAATCAAAATGACCCAAACAACTATTAAACCAACAAAACTTCCTCCTTCAGATCATCAATATGCTGATATTATTCATCGCCTGGAAGCTGGTGGCTCGATGTTACCCGATACTCCAGAAAACTTGATGCAGATTATTGGTATCTATAAAGCCTATGCAGTACCAATGGACTTTTATTGGCGAGATTTGCTTTATATCGCCGAACGAGTATTTTTAGAACCTTTACCTTTCTTCAAATACTTTCTCCCTCAAGAATATTTAGACTTAGCCAATCACTATGCAGGAGATGATGCTGACTTAAAAGTATGGCGAGGTAAAGCATCGGCTCACCCTGAACTCTTGGAATTTATGCAAAAGGGTGAAACCCGCAAAATGTCTAAGTTGTTTCATCATCTGTGGCACGATCGCATTAATATGGAGTTTGCTGAAGCTTGTATGCGGGCAATGCTATGGCATGGTAGAGACATGGGTATGGGTAGGTTTGATGCTTATTTGGATTCAGATGAATATAAAGCTAATGCCGACAAAGCGATTAAAGCTTATTTTAAAGGTAATCCTGTTATGTTGGGGCTATACAAACTGTTCCCCGATATGTTCCTCGAACAGGTAAGACAACTATCTTACTATTCCAACTTGGGTTTATTTTGGGAAGTAATGGCACCTGTTTTCTTTGAAATGTCCGATATTTATGACGAAGGTGGGTTTAAAGGTGTCCCCGATGCGATGAATTTTTTGGTTAACGGCATTTTCGCTGTGGCAGGTAGACCAATTTATCATCATGTCTATATTGGGGATGAATGCTATGAGATAATTCCTAAATCTAAAGGTTTTACCTGGCTATACGAGGCTGCTCTACCTTATGTAGAAGCTGTCTTTTACCGTACCGCTCCCTTCCGTGGCACAAAATCTTATAATGCCCAAGCTAAACAAGTCCCCACTGAACAAAAAGATTTTCACTACGGTATTTTATACGCAGATGTCTTCCCTGTTGGTACTGCGGGCATTCCTCCCACTTTATTAATGGATGATATGTACCATTTTCTGCCAGATTATCTCCAGAAATATTATCGAGAACATTGTCGAGGAGAAGATGATGTCTTAATCCAACTGGGAGTAACTTTCCAGCGATCGATGTATAACGTCACCTCGGCAGTAATTCAGGCTTTGCGTCAGGCTTTACTTTATCCTCTAGACGATTCTAACCCCAAGCATTTACAAAAAAACCGCGAATTTTTTGAAGCACAGATGGATCGTTTTTTGCGTCCAGAAGCCCGCTTAAACTATATTCAATCTCAGGATTATCGTTAATCGTTAGCAATCCCTGTTTTCACTACTCCCCTGGCAGATTATCCTTAAACAGCTCTCTTACAGGTTAAAATTATTCGGCTTGAAGGTTCACTTCCATTTAAAGAATTAAGCTCTTTCAGTTCTAGGCTGCCTCCCATAGTTTCTAAAAGAGTTTTTGACATGAGTAATTTCATGTTGGCGGATAAACTAATCTCTTGTAAAAGTGCGCGAATTTCAGCTAAGTCATGAGTTTGAAAATCTGGCTCAGGGGGACTAGATTCTTGCCAGAGAGTAGCAGGACATTCAAAATCGATTTCAATCTTAACGCTCTCTATGGTTACTTCTGTAGTAGATACTTTAATCACTCCCCTTTTCATTAAGGTAATTCCGCTATCAATAAGGTTGAATATTAGCTGAATTAAACGAGAGCGATCGGCAAAAACGCAAATTTGTGGATTGGGATTAACCAGCTCTACTTTTAAATTGCGGTTTGCTGCTTGAAGATGAGTAAGACGATTTATTTCGGTAAATATCTCGGCAAGCTCAAGAGACTCTAGATAAAGACTATTACTGCCATATTCTGTTTTAGAAACAGCAACAATCTCGTCGATTAATTTCATCAATTTGAGAGCTGAATGATAGGCTTGAGCAATAAATTCTTTTTGTTCTTCAGGACTTTCACAAAGATCTGACAAAATCAACTGGTGCAATCCAATCATGCTGCTAAGAGGCGATCGCAATTCATGGGAAGTTCTCGCTAAAAACCCTGCCTTAAACTGGCTCATCTGCGCTGCCATTTGATAAGCAAGTTGTGCTTGTTTGAGTTCTTCCTTTAGCTCGTCAATTTCGTTCATAATTTCAGCAGATAAATTTCAAAACAAAGCTGGCTAGAGATAGTTATTCACTACCTTGATTGTAGCTACTGATGTATAGCTTTGATGATTCGCACTTAGCGTAACACAGCATTTGTTCAACTAAGCCACTTTATTAACAGAATGACTTGTTTTGCCACGACATCATGACATTTTAACGTCACATAACTTCTCTCTAAATTAAGCTTTGGTTATGAGTCCTAGTTAGATTAGAGTAGGTAGATTATTTTCTTTGATCCAATTTTACTTTTTAAACTGTTGTTAAAATTAATTCAACACTTTTTGATCGGCTTTTACCAAATTTGTAACGTTTTATCATTAGTTGTAAAGCTTCTGGCAACTTAATCTTTACTTTTTGTTATGGCGATCGAGTAGATGATCGATACTTTCAATTCCTAGAGGAGTCGGCATAGCAGTACCAGAATTATTGGTAGGCACAAATAACATGGTTGATTTACCTTCCATGCACATTTCGTATAGCATATTCATAGAACGTAACTGTAAGGATACAGGATTTTTAGCATATTTTTCGGCAGCTTTAGCGATCGCATCAACTGTTAATTCTTCTGCTTCTGCTAATTTTACTCTTGCTCTTTTTTCCCTTTCTGCTGCTGCTTCACGAGAGATAGCTTCTTCTAATTCTTTAGCCACAATGACATCTTTAATTTCGACTCCCACAATTAAGATTCCCCACTGACAAACAAATTCTGCGATATGTTCCATGACAATATCGCCTATTTTATCTCTTTGAGACAATAGTTCATCGAGACTCGATTTACCTACCATATCTCTGATTGAAGAGCGCACAGCTAGTTGAGTAGCTTGATGGTAGTTATCAACATTGAGGATTGCTATTTTAGCATCCAGAACTTTATAAAATAAGATGGCATCGACTTCTACAGGGATATTATCTTTAGTTAATCCTTGTTGTAGCGGTACTGTATAGGTAATTGTTCTTTTGTCTACCTTTTGTGATGTTTGAATCATCGGTAAACAAAGATAAACTCCAGGTTTAGCTATTTTTGATAAACGTCCCAAAGTAAAAATTAAACTTTCTTCCCATTGGTTACAAATTTTGATCGAGGAAATAATAAAAATTAATATTATGCCGATTATAGGTAACAGCACGATCGTCTCCTGATTTTAGTGATGCAACTATTATGACTTTAATTTACTTTTGCGGACAACGAAATATTAAACTAGGTTAACTTAAGCATCAAAGCAATAAATAGTAATTATTCAAGCCAATATATAGATCTTTGAAAAGGATAAGTCGGGAGAGTTATTTTTTTTCCTCCGCTATTTGTAGCTAATGTCTGCCAGTTTATTTTTACGCCGAAAATATACAGTTGAGCCAGTCCATTAATTAATATTTGCCAACTATTTAATTGCTGTTTAATTGAAGAATAAATGATTTTTTGTTTACTTGTTTGCTGATTATTGACGTTATTGAGAATCTGCTGCTCGCCAATTTCCCAATAAATATCTGTAAGCTCATCAGTAACAATAGAATTATCAATGATCGATTCAATTAACTCTTTTAATTCTTGATTTACTGGTTTAAATCTTAAAGCAAGTTTTACGTCTTGATTCAGATTAATCTTGCCTTGCCATAACTCCGACGTAATTTCTTGAGCAAGATATTGAGCTAATTTGGTTTGCAAGTCGCTTACAGAAGTCACACTCATTGCTAGTCGATGATTAAAATGCGATCGCCCTAAATTTACTGTATAGCAAATATCTTCAATTAAAAGATCTGGATGCGAGTCTAAATGATCGAGATAATTTTTAGCCAATTGATTCAACGTCTTGCTGTTCTTCGCAGACAGAGTAAACAGATAGAAATTTCGCTTATTTTGTTCCTGTGTTCCCTCTTCCTCAAGGGAAATATTCGCTTCTTGGACAACAAGATGAGCATTCGTACCACTAAAACCAAATGAACTTATTCCAGCAATGCGGGGTTGTGTTGTTTGATGCCAGGCGATCGCTTTTTGTGGTAATTTAAACGGTAATTTTTGCCAGTCTAAGTTACTATTAGGCTGTTTAAGATGTAAATTGGCAGGAATTAATTTATTTTCTAATACCAGTACAGTTTTAATCAGGCTTACTATCCCTGCTGCTGATTCCAAATGACCAACATTGGTTTTAACCGCACCTAAAATTAATTCCTCATTATCTTTAAATACCTGACTTAGAGCCTCAAGCTCGATCGCATCACCCAAAGCTGTACCCGTACCATGAGTTTCTAGATAACTAACCTGACTTGCTGCAACTTTGCTATTAACTAAAGCCTGCTGGATTACTGCTTGTTGAGACAAACTACTGGGGGTAGTAATGCTGCTAGTACGTCCATCCTGATTAGTTGCCGAACCTAACAAGATAGCTCTAATATTATCTCGATCGGCGATCGCATCACTCAATCGTTTTAAAACTACGATCCCACAACCTTCAGATCTGACAAAACCATTCGCACTCTCATCAAAAGTCTTACACCTGCCATCAGGAGACAGCATTTTAGCTTGAGCAAAATTAAGACTAATCTTCGGCGAAATCAGACGGTTCACCCCTCCTGCCAATGCCATATTACATTCGCGATCGCGTAAACTTTTAATAGCTAAATGTACTGCCACTAAAGATGATGAGCAAGCGGTATCCAGAGAAATACTAGAGCCTGTAAAATTAAAAAAGTGGGATATTCTGCCTGATGCCAAACTATGAGTATTCCCCGTAGTCAGATAAGCATCAATTTCTGCGTTGTTTCTGCTTAACAGTTGATGCCAATAGTCCACCGCAGCAATCCCAATAAACACACCTGTCTGACTACCCTGAACTCGATCGGCGGAAATAGCAGCATTTTCTAAAGCTGACCAACTCACCTCTAGCAATAATCTTTGTTGCGGATCGATGCTAACTGCTTCTTTTGGTGCAATCCGAAAAAAGCTGGGGTCAAACTCTTTTAAATGAGGCACAAACCCACCATAGGTAGTATAAATCTTTTCAAGAGTACTTGTTCCAAGATCGCCATCTTGAGGATTCCAGCGATCGTCAGGAACACTTGTAATAGCATCCTTCCCCTCCTTCAATAACTGCCAAAATTCCTCTGGATTGTTAGCACCAGGAAAACGACAATCCATTCCCACTATAGCGATCGGCTCATGTTTAGCATTTTCCAAAGCCTCTAACTTGCTCTGCATTTGTCTCAAGGCGAGTAATGCTTTTTTAGTGGGAGATAATTCCATACTTTGAGGAATAAAGCTTTGCCCATTCCAGTTAAAATTGCCAGTAAAATTGTAACAGCGATAAGCTTCAATTACGGCTACGGGAGGCATGAAAAATGATTGCACCACAAACTAAACCCATAAGTTTTGAGGAATTTATGGAATGGTATCCAGATGACGGCAAACGCTATGAATTAATTGAAGGTGTAGTTGTTGAGATGTTACCCACTGGTTCTCATGAGGATATTGCTGGTTTTCTAGCCGCTGAATTAAACCTGGAAATTCGTAAGCAAAATCTACCCTATTCCATTCCCAAAAACTGTCTACTTAAGCCTCTGGCAGCTCGTTCTGGATATTTACCTGATGTGGCAGTAATTAACCGAGAATATATTCAAGATGAGCTTCTGTGGCAAAAATCATCAGTAATTCAAAACGGTCAAGCTGTTCCTCTGATAATTGAGGTGGTAAATACTAACTGGCGAGATGATTATGGACATAAATTTGTTGAATACGAAGCGATGGGAATTGCTGAATATTGGATTGTAGATTATCGAGCTTTAGGTGCAGTGCGCTACATTGGTAAACCCAAGCAACCAACTATTACTATTTGCAAGTTAGTTGAAGGAGAATATCAGCTGGAAAAATTTATTAAAGGCGAAATTTTGCAATCCAATATTTTTCCCAAACTTGAATTAAGAACCGATGATATTTTCCAAGTATCAAATTTATGATAAATCAGTACTAATCTAAGAATTGCTATAAAATAATTTAAAATGGAAGTTCTTTTTCTTCGTATTCTAGAATTTCTCCAGGATACATTAACTTATGAGATATAAATTATGGTAAAAATACTTGACTCCTTAACTCAAAAGTTAAATTTTTAAGCTTCCTTCAACTTCACTTTCAATATCCCAATTCATACCATCTGCTACAGTGAGAACAGATAAATAATCTTCAGAAAATTTTAGACGTTCAGGATTGTAATATTCCAAAGCACGTTCTATTTCGCTATGATCATTATTCATTCTTAACAAATAATATAGTTTTGAATTTTGAGAAATATTAATTTGGATCAGTTTATAGTTTTTCCAGCAATCTAGCTCGGTTACTGATAATTCATGACAAATTCTTACATAGCCTAAACCTTCAACTAAAGCCTCTCTTAATGAGCGACATTTTTCTGTTAGTAACCATTTTGCTTGCCATTGCTGAGGATGAAGTTTACCCAATTCTATTGACAGAGTTTTATAGTGGTGTGAATATAAACCAGTTTTGTCCGCAAACTGAATTGCTGGTTTGCCTTCTGCATGGAGATAGTTTAGAGAATCCAATGAAATATCAATCGGGCGATCGCAAATAATACATGCTTGATCTCGAAGAAAGATATAATTGCCGAGTCCAAGTAATGACTTATATGTGTCCCAGTTCTGATGTTCATCATTTAAAACTAAATTAAATTCAGTGATCAAATAGTCCAGCACGCAGACAGAATTAGCAATAGTTGTTATTGAGTTAATGCGTTTATCAAGTGTATGTCCTAAATATTCCCAAATTTTTTCCTGGGATGGTTCATCGAGCTGTTCCCAAATATGCCTCCTAACTTGTCCATCTACACTACTCCAGCCAAATATTCTAAGTTTTAAAAATAATCCCTGACTGTGAAGATTTTTTATATTTTCAAAATCTATTTGAGAGTACATTTGCTCTTCAAATTTGTTTTTCCATCGATTAAAACCACGTACGCGGTGTTTACCAAATGTTTCATTTGACTGCTGAACAGTTTGACCAAGAATAAAGTCACAGCAAGCGTAAGGACTATCAAAAAAGAGTATGACAGGGGGTTTGTACCCAAGCATCTCGTAAGTTGAATTAACTATTTTTTCAGCTTGTTGGCGATTAATTTTTTCAGTAGAAAATGCAATTTTTTTCCATTTTTCTACATAGGAAGGAATTAAGTTAATTTGTTCAAGAGTTAACTGTTCAAATTTTGGAGACATAGCTCTAAATCCAGAAGTGTTGATTGTTAAGAAAAAAGGTAATAAACTGACTGATTGATTCAACATCTTTGCTACGCTACGAAACTTAAGAACATTCTTCCTTTTGGAGCTATTTTGTTATGGAGAACTCAAATTGAATTACAAATTGAAAGAAACTTAGAAGCATATAAATTGCCAAAAAACAATCCAAAATATCCAAATAGATTACGTTCTTGATGGTCAACAAAGAATAACTTTTTATGTTAAATTATTTAGCAATAATTCTACCAATTCTTGAGTTGTAACTAGAGTTTCTGTGTCTTGGGAATATAAATCATAGGTGCGATAACCTTGAGCCAGAATATTATCCCAGGCTTGTTGTAAACTCTTGACTGCATCATATTCTCCCCATTGCTCTAGCATCATCATCGCGCTAGCTAGAGTACCTAAAGGGTTAGCCTGGTTTTTGCCAGCAAGATCGGGTGCAGTACCGTGGATTGGCTCATAAAGACCAAATCCTGCCTCATTAAGGCTAGCAGAGCCTAATAAACCCACCGAACCGACTAAAGCACCACCAAGATCGCTCAGGATATCCCCAAATAAATTACCCGCCAAAATTACATCAAAGTGCCGAGGGTTAATTACTAACTGCATTGCCAAATTATCCACTAACATTGGCTCAACAGTAACATCAGGATATGCTTGAGCGACTTCTAGGGTTAACTTTGTCCAGGGTAAATGAGGTAAAGCATTTTCTTTATGAGCTACCGTCACTAAACCTCGTCGTTTCGCGGCTCGATCTAGAGCAACTTGAGCAATCCGTTTAATTTGCCAATCATAATACTGCATCGTGTGATAGCCATAGCCACCTTGTTCATCTTCTCCTCTACCTGATGCACCAAAATAAATCCCGCTAACTAATTCTCTAACAAATAAAATATCTACTCCAGATAAATAATTACTTTTTAAACTAGAATTATTAATTAAGCTGGGAAATGTTTTGACTGGGCGGAAATTCACAAAGAAATCAAACTTTTTCCTAAGTTCCAATAACCCACCTTGACTGACTGCACCAAATAGAATACCGTCGGCTTTACTACATATTTGCGCTGTTACTTCGGGGAAGTATGAGCCGTACTGCTCAAAGGCTGTCTGTCCAATCTCGCCATAATTTACTTGTAATTTGAAATCATGGTCGATCGCTACCTGGCGCAAAATAGTCAGTGTCGCCTGCACTACCTCTAAGCCGATGCCTTCCCCTGGTAAAACTGCAACAGAATATTGATTCGTCATGATAGTGGCTACTACGTTTATTCAAAAATAGTCTATTAGTTACTTAAATCAAATTTAGAGCAGCCTGATGTAGGATATCAAAGAAAGCGATCGCAAAATAATTAACAATAAATATGCCAACTGTAAAACAGCATTACGCAAATGTCTTAGCAGATGTTTATGCTTGGATGTTGGGCGGGTTCGATTTTGCCCTAAACAAACATACTGAATTTTTTCGACTCAATAACATTAGCCCACAAGCATCTGGGATAGCTATAGATTTGGGTGCTGGTTGTGGATTCCAGTCAATTCCTTTAGCGAACCTAGGGTTTTCCGTTACGGCTATTGATTTAGACCAAAAATTACTTAATGAATTAAAAGCAAATGCCAGCAACTTAAATATTACGACTATCCAAGACGATCTGATTAATTTTGAGCAGTACGTTGATAATCAAGCAGAATTAATTGTTTGTATGACTGATACTCTATTGCATTTAGAGTCTAAGAGGATGTCTGAGAACTCAATTCTGTTATGCTTAGACCCTATCAGATCCCCCCTAGCCCCCCTTAACAAGGGGGATTTAGGGGGATCTACCCACTGGAAACGTAGCAATTAGACTTTTCAAATATCCTCTAACAATGTTCCTGTTCGTCATTACTCTTTTTGACAAGTCAAAGTAGATGCTCCAGAATTATCAATCGATAGAGGAACAAAGGAACTACTATTGTCACAGTTTACTAAACGTACTAAGGTAGGGTAAAAGTCCAGGCGATCGCCATTTTCAGCGGATTAGTACCTTGCGGGAAAATTATGACCAGCAGCGCGATCGATGATCTCGGCAAAGCGATCGCTCTTTTTTGCTTGATTGTGCCAAACTATATATATGTATCACTCTCAATCAAACTTAAGTGTATTAACTAAGGGATTCCATCATAATTCAGGTTAAGTATAGTAAATTAAGTATAGTAACAACGTACATTCACGCTAGGAGTGATAGAGAAAATTGTTTGTTCTCAATGGTTATGAATATTTCTTGGGTTTCTTACTCATATGTAGCGCAGTCCCAGCCCTAGCTCTGACTGCCTCCAAATTATTAAGACCTGGTGACGGTGGCCCCGAACGGCAGACAACCTATGAATCTGGTATGGAACCTGTGGGTGGCGCTTGGATTCAATTTAACATTCGCTATTATATGTTTGCGCTGGTATTCGTGGTTTTCGACGTAGAAACAGTCTTTTTATATCCTTGGGCAGTGGCTTTCAGCCGTTTAGGATTACTAGCATTTGTAGAAGCCTTGATTTTTATTGCCATTTTGGTAATTGCTTTAGTATATGCGTGGAGAAAAGGAGCTTTGGAGTGGTCATGAATTCCCCAACATTTGAACAACAACAGCAAGAAAAAATACTTAATCCCAGTCATCCAACTCAGGTAACTCAGGATTTATCAGAAAACGTTATTTTAACTACGGTAGACGACATTTATAACTGGGCAAGGTTGTCTAGCCTCTGGCCGATGCTTTATGGTACTGCCTGTTGCTTTATTGAATTTGCTGCTTTGATTGGCTCTCGATTTGATTTTGATCGCTATGGCTTAGTACCTCGTTCTAGCCCTCGTCAGTCCGATCTAATTATTACCGCTGGGACAATTACCATGAAGATGGCTCCTGCTCTGGTGCGTCTTTATGAAGAGATGCCTGAGCCAAAATATGTAATTGCTATGGGCGCTTGCACCATTACTGGAGGAATGTTTAGTAGTGACTCGACAACTGCGGTTCGAGGTGTAGACAAGCTAATACCCGTGGATGTATATATTCCTGGTTGCCCTCCTCGCCCAGAAGCCATTTTTGATGCCATTATTAAGCTACGCAAAAAGATTTCTAATCAATCGATTCAAGAGCGAGCTTCAACTATCGAACAAACTCATCGCTTCTATAGTACAAGACATAACATGAAAGCGGTTGAGCCAATTCTTAACGGTACATACCTGAACTCGGCAACTCGCCAAGCGCCACCTAAAGAGCTGGCTGAAGCGATGGGTATGCCTTTACCAGCAATAGAATCAGCAGAGAAAGAGGTGGAACGTGGCTGAAGATCGAGAACGACAAAATCCTGAAGAGAAGGAAACAGCAGCAGACACAGCATCAGAAATAGTGGCTGCGGGCAAAACATCAAGCTGGTTGAGCGAAAACGGTTTTGATAATGAAGCTTTAGCGCCTGATGTCTCTAATGTTGAGCTGATCAAGATAGATGCTGACTTGTTATTACCCATCGCTACTGCTTTGTATGCTTATGGTTATAACTATCTCCAATGTCAAGGAGCCTACGATTTGGGTGCAGGCAAAGAGTTAGTCAGCTTTTATCATTTAATTAAAGTGGCTGATGATGTTGAGCAAGCCGAAGAAGTCCGTCTAAAAGTTTTTCTACCGCGAGATAATCCTCGTGTTTCTTCAGTGTACTGGATCTGGAAAGCAGCAGACTGGCAAGAACGAGAAAGCTATGACATGTTTGGCATTATTTACGAAGGACATCCTAACCTCAAGCGGATTTTAATGAATGAAGATTGGATTGGTTATCCTTTACGTAAAGATTATGTTTCTCCTGATTTTTATGAATTACAGGATGCTTACTAAGTTTTCTAAATTTGTTTATTTGTTTTAGATTAGTGTAGAGATTTATCAGTAGATCTCTACTTTTTTTTGGTTGAAATAGTAGATTTGAAGCTAATAGCTTTTAAACAATAAAAACTAAAATACTTTAGCTTGAAAAAACTAACAACTGATACCAATTCTCAAAAGCAAAAGGAGACTTGGTAGACTTGGTAGGTTGAGTTAAACGATAGTGCAACCCAACAAAAGTTATAGATGTTGGGTTTTGTGCCTCAAACGCCACTTGCTATATCCGAGGACACCTCGGCGACACGAAGTTAGTCCTAAAGGATAGGCTTCGCAAATGGTATACCGCTACGCGACGCGAAGGACGCGAGCTTGCGAGCTAATCCTTTAGAGCTAGTGCTAAAGCATACCGCTTCGCATATCCTTTAGGGCAACGCAGTGGCTCCCCAACCTACTAGCCCGTCCACATTAATTTGTTGGGTAAAAATGTTGCGCCTCAATGTAGACAAACATTTTAAGATTTTATTAACCCAGCATTTTAGTCTAGACGCTCTACTACACATTTCAAAGCTCATCTATCTAACTAGTTTCGAGAAATGGTATAAAGCATCAAAAAAATTTAGGTATCTTACAGACAGGCAAAAAGTTGAACAAGTCAGAAGTTGATTAAATTTTTAATCTAAATATCCCATTAAACTGGCAGTTTCGTCTGATTCATTGGAAGCAACAGGGCGATTACCCATCACAATATAAGACTCGCTTACTTGAAGAGTGCTAGCAGCAATGGGGCGATTTCCAGAGATGGCTAAAGAACTAATAAATTTTACTGTTCCTTTGGAAACTGGACGATCAGATCCGACAGAGGAGTAAGTATGAACTATTTCGATGCTACTGGGTTCGATTGGACGATTCTGAGGCAGTAGAGTTCTAGGTTGTGTTGACAAAGCTAAAACTTGTTCTCCTGCTTCTTTAGCAGTAGTCTTGGTAGCAGTGGAAGTAGCAGTGGGGGTAGATTTTTCAACAGTAGCCTTAGCTGGAGTAGTTTTACTAGTACTTGTAGTTGCTTTGGCTTGAGTGCCGTTGGGTTTATTGTCTTCAGCCATGAGAATTTTCTCCTGAACTTAAATTTGATAAAGTTTTTAGTTATTGATTATTCTTAATTTATTTTTAATAACTACACTCATTCTTGCATTCTCTGGGTTGGGCGACAAGAGTTTAATTAATTAAAATAAGTTCTAACTGTCTTTACTAATCCTTATCAAGATAGATCTCAGTCAAGTTCTAGGGCTTTAGAGCCACCTTCTTTTAGCTGTTTTAGAACATCATTAATCTGATCCCAAACTAGTCCGCTAGTAAATAGCGTCAACAATAGAGCAACTCCATAGGCAGGAATAAAACCAAAACCGAGAACTAGTAATCCACCGCCTAGAAAAACCCAAACTCCCAAACAAATGCCCGAAAAAGTAATGGCGATCGCTGGATCTTGAGTGGGGTCTATTTTAAAGGAAGTTTGCTGTTTACTATCTTGATATGATTTTTTCAGCTTCTGTTCTAAAAGATTCTGAAACGCTGCACCAGAGGTAATTGCAATAAAAACACCGATGATGGCGACAAAAAATGGTGGTTGAGGTAAATAATACATCTAAATGATTGATTTGAATACACGAGTCAGTGCTTTACTACTCTATCTTGAAGCGGTAGCAGAGGGAATAATTGCCATGACACTTTCAGCAGAAATTTGGCGAAAAGTATTAAAAGCAAAGTCTAATATTTTCTGAGGTTTAATATCATCTTGAATTAAACTCCACAGTCTCTGTACCTCGTCGGTATGAAGGCGATCGCCTTCTGTTAAAGCCATTAGCAATTGTTGACGTAAATATCTTCCTTCTTCTGAAAGTAGATATTGTAAGCCTAAACGAGCTGTAGGTAGAATATCAAAGCTATCGTCTGAACTGGCGATTTCAATCATGTTTTCCAATCTTTGCCATTGGAATTTGCCATCTTTAATCAAAACATCTAATAAGCGTCTTCTCAGTTGCGGGGATTCTCCTGTCAGTAACCTTTGAGATACATAGGGATAGGATACTTCGACGATTTTAAAGTTAGGGTTAAGACTCAACGCTAATCCTTCTTGAGTAACCAGAGAACGAATAATTAGTGCAAACTTGGCAGGAAGACGAAAAGGATATTCATACATTAATTCGGAAAATTCATCCGTAATCGTTTTGAAGTTAAAGTCCCCCACGCTTTCGCCGATCGCATTACCCAAAACAGCTTCTAAAGCAGGAATAATTGGCTTAATATCAGTATCGGGAGTTAAAAAGCCTAAATTGACAAAATCTTGTGCTAACCCTTCATAGTCACGGTTGATCAACTGCACCACCGCAGAAGCGATCGTTTCCTTCATCGACTCAGAAAGCTGATCCATCATGCCAAAGTCAATGTATGCCATTCGTCCATCAAGGGTAGCAAAGAGATTCCCTGGATGAGGATCGGCATGAAAAAAGCCATATTCCAACAGCTGACGTAAGCCTGAAGTTACACCGATTCTGACCAAATTATCTGCATCTAATCCCGCAGCTTCTAACTTCTCTAGATCGGTTAGCTTGATGCCGTCAATCCATTCGAGGGTTAGAACATAGTTATTGCAGTATTGATGGTAGATCGCGGGAACTTTAACTTCAGGATCTCCCGCAAAATTGGCAGCAAATTGTTCGGCATTTTGAGCTTCATTGAGATAATCAATCTCTTCAAATAGCTTCAAACCAAATTCATCGACGATTAGAGCCAGATCGTGTCCTAAATTGAGGGGTAACCAAGGCTCGATCCAACCAGCCAAAAGCCTCATTAGATAAAGATCGAGACTTAATTGAGGACGTAAATTAGGACGTTGAACTTTTACGGCGACGGTTTCTCCACTATGTAAGACCGCTTTATATACTTGCCCCAAACTAGCAGCAGCGATGGGATCGGGGGAAAATTCGCGATAAACTTCGCTAATAGAGCGCTCTAAACCCAATTCGATAATATCAAAAGCAATCTGATTGGGAAATGGCGGTAGCTGATCCTGTAGCTTGGTCAACTCATCCAAAAAGTCTTTGCGAATCAGGTCTGGTCGCGTAGATAGTGCCTGTCCTACCTTGATATATGCAGGGCCAAGCGCCGTAATAACTTTGCGTAGTTCTCTAGCTCTTTTTGGCTGATTAATAAATTCTCGATTGGTTATTCTATCCCAATAAAGATGTAGGGCAAAATTGCCAAACAGCCAGACAACGGCGATCGCCCGCCAGATTACCTGCCAGGGTCGAAAACGATAATAAGATGCGATTGCCTCTGCATCGTAACTTAAGGATTGACCAGGTTCTAGCTGAGAATAATTCATTGTTGCTTGCTGAACGCCGAAGCGTGCAGATAAATCCGTTTCGCTCTTAAACTTAACTGTATTACCAACTTGTTAACTTACTCATAACTACCCACTATTTTTTTGGTAGCTAATGATTATATTAGTATACAAAACTACATTTTGCTTAATTTTACGGTAATAATTTAGCTTAAAAAGCAACCGCTACCGCCAGCATTTCTTCTGGAGTGAGATGAGAATGAACAATTTGACCATCTTTAAACCAAATAATTCGGTTAGTTAGTTTAGCCACCTCTGGTTCATGAGTAACCATAACCACGGTGATTCCGCCATCATGTAACTCACCAAAAATATCTAACACTTCTCTAGTGGTGTGAGAATCTAATGCTCCAGTCGGCTCATCTGCCAATAATAACAAGGGTTCATTCACAATTGCTCTAGCGATCGCGACTCGTTGCTGCTGTCCCCCTGATAGTTGATTGGGACGATTATTCATTCTATTAGCCAAACCTACTCTAGTTAAAGCTTCTGTTGCGCGATCGCGCCTTTCCTTAGAGGCTATTCCCGCATAAACCATGGGCAACATCACGTTTTCTAATGCACTAACTTGAGGTAGTAAATGAAATTGTTGAAACACAAAGCCAATTTTGCGATTGCGAATTTCGGCTAGCTGTTCATCTGCTAATCCAGCAACACTGATGTTGTCTAGGTAATATTTACCTGCGGTAGGTCGATCTAAACAGCCAATAATATTCATGACAGTAGATTTACCTGAACCTGATGCACCCATAATCGAACAATATTCTCCCTGGTGGATGATTAGATCGACTTTATCTAAAGCATGAACTGCTGTATTACCAATCCCGTAGACTTTTTCTATCTCTTCTAAACGAATAATTATCGGCTTAGATGGCTTAGATTGAGGCGTTTGAGCGGATAAATTCATAGGATTAAAAAGTGTCTAAATATCTGTAGTTTAGACTAACAAGAATAACCAGAGGAAAGAGGAAATAAGAAATAGGAAATAGGAAGTAGAAAGTAGGAAATTTTGTAAGGCGGAAGTAGTGTTTCAAAGATGTCCGAATGTTTTTACGTAGTAGGTCGTCAAATTTGTTTTGAGTAATGAGTTTTTAATTTACTACCTAAGTAGGTAGGCAAAATAATTGATCAAACCCCTACCCTTAGAGCTATTTGTCCTAAAGGATTCCTAAAGGATTAGCTCCTTCGTCCTAAAGGATACCGCTCCGCATATCGCGTCACCGCTCCGCATATTACTCGTTACTCATTACTTGTTACTCCCTAACCTCATTTCCAATTTAATTACACCCACTACCCACTACCCACTACCTAATCTCAACCCATCAATTCAAACTTGACGATCTAGTAGGTCTATAACTGCTTCTGTTTGAAGGGGGTGATTAATCTTTCCTCAGAGGCAAGGCAATTTTATTAAAGCAGAGTAGGATCTTAGTCTATTAATTTTTTATTATGCTTAAAAGTGGTAGTTAGTCCAAGCCACTCAGGAAATTGAGATTATGACTAAATCTATTAACACTCCCCCAAATCCTGAACCTGAGAAACCAAAGGTTTGGCAGCGTTTGTTGAACAAGCTTAAGTCTTCTCCGAAAACGGTTGTCGCGGGAGTTACGGCGATCGCAGCTGTAGGTAGTTTGGGCTACTGGGGAACACAAGTATTAGCCAAAAAGAAATTAGCGCCGTTTCTGGAGAATCAAATCGGCAAGATTATTGAGCGTCCCCTTGATTTGGGAGAGTTAAAAGGTTTTTCTCTCAACGGTGTTGAGTTTGGTCAGACGGTTATTCCGCCGACAGCTACCGATCCAGATAAGGTGACGGTGGAAGGGGTAAAAGTTGGGTTTAATCTTATCCCTGTCTTATTTCGTCGTACTCTACCTCTAGAGGTGGCTTTAATTCAACCTGATATTTATCTCGAACAAGAGCAGGATGGAGAATGGATTAACTTAGATTTTCTCAAGAAAGATACTGAAAAAAAAGAGCCGTTGGTTTACTTTGATGTAGATTTGGATGTCGAACAAGCCAATATTACTGCTGTACCTTACCAGCAGGAGCCGCTTAAAGGGAAGTTAGACGGTAGTGGAAGATATAATCAGAAACAAGCTTTGGCAGAATATGATCTCGACGCAACTATTGAACAGGCTAAAGCAACAATTCAGGGGGAAACTAAGCTAGAAACTGGCAGCACCAATACCAGACTGCTGGTGGAGAATCTGATTTTAGCGGATGCAGCGACATTTTTACCAATTCCCGTAGAAATTAATAGTGGTACGCTCAACGCCGATTTAGATATTAATATTCCTTCCTTAGACGAAATTACCGCAGCTAATGTTAAAGGAAAAGTTAATCTGCAAAACCTGTCGGGATCGGCTACGGATTTAGACGCTCCTATTTCGGCAGAATCTCAGCTAAATTTCAGTGGTCGTAATGCCCAAATCAACCAAACTCGGGCAACTTTAGGCGATATTACCGCCCAGGTAGATGGACAGGTTAATTTAGATAATGGCTACGATTTAGATGTTGATGTACTGCCGTTTCAACTAGCTAGTCTACCCAATAAACTCACTGAGGGTTTACCTGTGGATGTTGCAGGAATAATCGAAGCACAGGTTCAACTACGAGGAGCAATTAAAGATCCCAAACTAACGGGCAAGATTAACAATACTCAGACGGTAATTATAGGTCAAACGACTTTAAAGAAAATTAAGGCTGATTTTCGTGGTGATTTAGAGCAAGTCGTCTTAGATGATGTGCAGATTATCCCTGTGGCAGGGGGAAAGGTAATGGCAGCAGGAAAAATCGAGACTAATCTACGACAGGCTTTAGAAAGTAAGCAGCCAATCGATTCAACTAAGATGCCACTAGCCTTGAGCTTTACCGCCGATTTACCCACACAACAGCTGGTTAATCCTTACTATCAATTACCCCAAAATGTGGCGATTGGTAATCTTCAAGCTGAAGGACAGATTGACGGCACTTTAAATAATCCTCAAGGCATGGTCAATTGGAATATTGCCGACTCTAGCGCGAGAAACCTAGAAGATGTTGCAGGCTCAGGAGAATTGGTTATTGCCAATCAGAATATACAGCTGCAAGACACTGAAATTACCTACGGAGAGGGTAAGGTAGACGTAACGGCAGATGCTAATTTAAATAATAAAAAATGGCAAGCAAGCCTAGACGCAAATTCTCTCAACCTCAGACCCTTTGCCGCTCAGTTTAGTAATCCTAATTTAAACCTAGATCGACCTCTGGCGGTAGATACGGCTCAGGCTAAGTTTAACGGCAGCTTAGATCGCCTAGGCTTAGAGCAAATTGCGGGGAGTGTGGATCTCAATCTAGATGTTAATGGTGGAGATGTTGTAGTTGATAGTCAGCTTAATGGGGGCAATATTCAAGCCCAAACTACTACCAACAATATTAAGCTAGATTCTTTCATTCCCAGTCTACCTGTTGCCACATCTTTGACAGGGGGAACAATTAATACTTCAGGCACAATCAAGCAGCTACTAGCATTTAAAGATAATCCTAACTTAAATAGTCTCCAAGCTGATGCCGATTTAGATCTATTGCTAGATGGTGAAGCCGTTGCGGTCAACAGCCAATTAAACTCAGGTAAGATTCAAGCAACAGCCAATACCAGCCAGATTAATCTTAATCGCTTTGCCTCTAATTTACCTATCCCCGCAAATATTAGGTCGAGTCAGCTAACGGCTTCTGGGGAATTACGACAGTTATTAACCTTGGCTGATGATTCTAGTCTCAGCACTTTTGTTGCCCGTGTAGATGCTGATTTAGATGTGGCTGAAGGAACGGTAAAAGCGATCGCCAATCTGAATAATAACCAGTGGCAGGCGAATGTTGATGCCAATGATCTTAGCTCCCAACTCTTGTTAGATCGATTTGCTCCCCCTAATCTGGCTGGGCTACAGGTAGATAATATTAATGCACAAGGTAATCTGGCGGGAGATATTCGCCCTTTAATCAACCAAGCTGCGAGGATTCCTGTGGCGGTTAATCAACTTACGGTGGATTCGGGAGTGCAAAACCTTCAGGCTCAGGGCAATATTACCTTAGCGAACATTGCCAGTAAGTTAGATGCTGATAGTAATCTTAATGTGATCGCTAACCTCGACTTCGATCGCCTACCCATCGATCAGCTGGTGGCAGCAACTAGCCAAAATAACGAGCTAATTAAAGAGAGTGTTAATTTCAAGGGGAAAGCTGCTTTTAACGGTCAATTTAACGGTCAACAATTACTTTCAGCGCCAACGGAAAACGTCAGTCTGACAGGAGATCTCAATCTCCAGAATTTTGCCTTCAACGATATTGTTTTTGACTCGATCATGACAGGGAGGCTTAATGTACAACCGCAGCAAGCAATTGCCCTCAATCTTCAAGGAGAACAGGATATCATCGCCGCTAGAGCCGTTCCCTGTACCAGGAGGGACTGTAAACTTCCCTATCTACCTACCAATTTAGAAATACGTCAGGGAGAAAATACCGAGCAACCTGTAATAGCTGTTGGCACGCGCCAGGGCGATCGCTTTGCTTTAGATATTGATAATTTTCCTCTAGCATTACTCAATGTTGCTCCAGGTAAAGCAGCAGGTATTGAAGGCCCGATCAGCGGTACAACTACAGGAGAAATAGATCTTAATCTCTATACTCTGGCAACCACAGGAAATATTCAAGTGGCTCAACCAGGGTTGGGCTATATTCAAGCCGATCAGCTTAACGCCGACTTTAACTATGACCCCGCTAATAGTCTTGCCGAAGTTAGCAGCGCTTCTTTGAAACTAGATCGGAGTCAATATGATTTCAATGCTGCTTTAAATTTAGCTACTGGCGCGATTGACGGTAGATTAAACATTCCCCAGGCATATATCCAAGATGCTCTGACTACCCTAAACTGGTTCACTGTCGAAGACGTAATTAGCCTATTGCAGACCCCCATCTATGCCGATCCCTCGGTGATTAGACCTGCACCAGAAAAAGATACAGTCGATCAGTCGATCGCCCGCAAGCTCAATCAGTTACGTCGGGTTAATCGCCAAATCCAAGCAAATGCAGCTATTCGGCAAGCAGGAAGTATTCCCACCAAGTTAGATATTAAGGGTAAATATGCAGGAGAAATAATTCTGGGGGGGACAATTCAAGTCCCTGAAGCTGATTTTCGAGTTGAGGGTAATAATTGGCAATGGCAACCTCGACAAGCTTACCCCGATCTTGTTAGTCCTCTGGGCTTAGTTATCGAAGAGTCACAGTATATTGCTTTACCCAAACTGTTAATTGATGGGGAGCTGCAAGGGACAACAGTAGATTTAGCCGAAGCCAGAATTGAGGTGCAAGAAGCAATCTTATCCCTCAAAGGTAAGTTATCTGCCCAACAAACTGATGCGAAGTTCGCCGTGGCTAATTTAACCGTGGACGACATCGACAGTTTCGTCGAGATTCCCGTAGATCTAGCAGGAGAAATCAATAGTGTCGGGACAATTAAAGGAACGCTAGAACAGCCACGACTAGAAGGTAAAGTAGCTTTCTCCAATGGAGCGTTTAACGGCAACCTCTTGCCCGCTAAAGTAGCAGGAAACTTTAATTATGACGGTAGCAAGCTGGGCTTTAAAACCACTGCCCCAGATGAGATTCAGGTCGAGGCTAATCTTCCCTATCCAATTATCCCTGGTAAAAGCGATCGCTTTACGGCAAAAGCCAATATCGAATCAGAAGCCTTTGTTTTTCTAGATGCTTTTAGTCAAAACTATCTTAACTGGGTAGGGGGTGAAGGAGATGCTCAACTTGAGGCGAGTGCGCGTTTGGATTTGAACCGAGCAGAAAAAATTTATGACTTGTCCGCTCAAGGAGTAGTAAATCTCGATGATGCCAACGTGATCGTCCAAACTCCCTTCTTTACTGAGCCATTTCAAGGTACAGGCAAAATTACCATCAACAACCAGATAGTTAATGTTGAGACTCTCGATGCTACCTTCGCTAATAAAGATTTATCAGCAACAGGTAAATTTCCCATTCTCACCCCAGTACGAGGTTTAAAAAATCCTTTAACAATTAATTTACCCAAAGGAGATATTGAGATCGATAAACTTTATCAAGGCGGAGTTGAAGGACAAGTAATAGTTACAGGGGTATCCCTTAAGCCAGTCATTAGCGGTGAAGTTACTTTAGCTGATGGAAAAGTATCTATTCCTCAAACGAAAACTCCAACGGCGGGAGATGCAGTCCAAGTTGGTAAATCTCAGGCAATTAATGCGGTGTCTAGAGTTAAAACCCGCAATAATTCCCGTACAGCACAGTCACAAACTACTGCTCCAAAGTCTGTGATCACAGCGTTAAACAATCTTAAAGTCAATCTTAAAGACTTTAAGCTACAGCAAACTCCCCTCTATGATTTTCAGCTAAAAGGTGGTTTAACTCTCAACGGCACAGCAGATGAACCCAACAATATTATTCCCCAGGGCAAATTAACACTGACCAAGGCAGATGTAGATTTATTTAGCAATACCTTTAAACTGGCTCGTAATCGGGATAATACAATTGTTTTTAGTCCCAAAGCAGGTGTTTTTAATCCCGAGCTTGATGTCGTTTTAAGGACTTCCGTCGAAGATGTCCAAGGTGATGCAAGCAGCTTACGTTTGGCAGACTCTAACGCCAACGAAATTAACGATCCTCTAACTCAAGGCAATGACAGTCAGACTGTTCGCATTAGTTTGACCGTTGATGGGGAAGCACAAGAAATTTTGCCTAATTTGGGTCAAACAGCTCGTTCTAATTGCGATATCCGCCCTAGCAATCAGCCTTTTGTCAAAAATCAAGCATCTTACAATCAAGCCGAATTAAACCGCTTCACTCAATGTTTTGGCGATAATTTTTCCCTTAACACCCAGAATAATCCTGGCGATGTCGGTTCACAGCGTAGTTTAATCAATTCCCCAGCGGTAGCACTAACTAGTACGCCTTCTCTTAATCAGGGAGAAATTGTCAACCTTTTAAGCAATCAGTTTGTCGGTTTTGCTAGAGACATTAGTAGTGCTAGCCAATCAGAACTATTTGATTTAGGGGTACAAAGGTTTGTGGTTAATCCTCTTTTAGATAGCGTTCTCTATCGAGTAGAAGACACAACAGTTGGTTGGGGTAAGAAAATTAATTTAGACTATCTAACCATCTACCCCGCTCTTGAAGGCACTTACCAAATCAATCAAGATTCTTCAATCCGCTTTATCTATAGCCACAACTTATTCACTAAATTAATTGAAACGATTAATAGTACTGGAGACGAGGAAACCAGTAGCAGTAATGAAATCAAACTTGAATACCAGAGAAATTTTTAACTCTAATCGTCTAGCATAGTTCGTGGAACATTAAACTTGTAGCAGAATGCAGCTCAAAATTACAGCTTTTCCGCGTATTATTGCCAGATATCTCATGATTGGCGTGATTTTTTTCACCATCGTCGGTGTGGTCATTCAAATCGGCAAATATGTATTTAACTATCAAGATGAATGGCTAAATCTGTTTAATGTCGATCGCGAATTAAACTTTCCTACTTGGTATTCCGCCTTGATGATTGCCTTTTGCGCAGTATTACTCAAAATTATTGCTACGGGTAAAAAACAACAGGGCGATCGCTATACTAAAGACTGGCAATTATTATCCCTGATCTTTTGGTTTCTGGCGATCGATGAAATAGTTAGTATCCACGAAATCTTGATTATTCCTGAAGTCAGTCAAGCGCTTAATTTACCTTGGTTTCTCCATTCAGCTTGGGTCATCCCTGGCATGATTTTTGTCGCCTGGTTTGCCCGACGCTATAGCAAATTTGTCCGCCATTTACCCGCCAAATCTCGACTGCACTTTATTTTTGCTGCCTGTATTTATGTTGGGGGGGCATTAATTATGGAAATGATTGGGAGCTATTTTGCTGAATCTCTTAGTCAACAGAACATCATCTATGCCCTAACTACTTCGGTTGAAGAATGCCTAGAAATGACTGGCATTGTCATTTTGATCTATTCCTTACTTTACTATCTAGGTCAATGGGCGCATCAACTCGATCTTCAGATCGATATTTTGGGGTAGTAGGTAGTGGTTATATCAAGTCCGCTTAATTACTTTTAATAAAATCTTTGCGTCTTAGTCGGTAGTGCGAGGCACACCCCACGCTACTTAAATGAACACAATATCTTAGCCTAGACGCTTTAGTAGGTTGGGGAGCCACTGCGTTGCCCTAAAGGACTGATTACTAATAGGTGAGCATCAACATTTGAAATAAACAAGTAACATTTGCTAGTTTACTCACCTTAATACCTCTACTACCTATATGCGAAGCGGTATCTCCAACTATACGACTTGTCCTAAAGGATACTGCTCCGCATATGCCGCTTAGTTCGGTAGACAAGTCCTTTAGGACTACCCACTACCCACTACCTACTACCTATTTCCCAAATGCTCCTCGATCTTTTGCACTAGCTCATCGGCATCAACGGTTTTACGTAAAAAGTCGGATGAGCCTACCATTCTTGCTCTCAGGCGATCGACCACTCCTGAACTGCTAGTCAAAAAGATAATTGGCGTTTGGGTAAATTCTGGATATCGGCGTAATTGAGCGCATAAATCGTATCCGCTAACTTTTGGCATCACAACATCCAAGAAAATTAAATCTGGTTGACAACTCATCAGAACTTGAGCTGCATCCTGCGGATCGTTAACTGCCAGAAAGCGATAGCCAGCCATACTAACAATTTGCTCCATCAGATGAGAAACCATTGGGCTGTCATCAACACAAGCAATTAAAGGACGATCTTGATGCTCATAATCCTTGCTTTGAAGATTAACTATCTCTAGCAAGTCGGGAATATCAACTAAACCAAAAATTCCTGACTGAATATAGGGTAAGAGAGAACAAATTACCTGTAAGGGTGAAGTTCGTAACTGGACAGATAGATCTCTGAGGGTTCGATTGCCATTAAGTAGTTTACAGAGGCTTTGATAAGCAGAAATTGAAGTTTTTTCTTGAAGCTGTTGAGGTTGTAGGATGACAGGAGCCATGTTGGGCAGGCGATCTACTACTTGAGCTTCTTGCCAAAGCGACCAAACCTGCTCTATTTGAGTGATTACACTCTCAGGTTCAATTAATTCTAAAGTTGCCGCTAAAACATTGTCTTGATTGAGACGACAGATAACTTGTCTTGCTTGAGTTAGATCAAAAATAATTTCACTAATTACAAAAGCGATCGTATTTTTAGCCTGCTGAGGGGTGATAACCTGCTCTTGTACCCAGCGGGATAATTGCTCATATTCCCAGATATTGTCCTTTAAGTCTGCTCTTTGCTGCGTCAGTTCTTCTTGTAGATGAGAAAGCTGCAAAGGAATTTGTGGCAAATTTAAAATTAGATTCCGCTGCCAACGACGAATCGGATGAATACCTCCCGTAGCATAGACAAAATCTCCCTGATAGAGATAAACATGCCATTCATCTCCTTTAACTGGATCGCTAAAGGTTAACCGCCCGCTCAGACGCGCTTTTTGTAAGGAAGTAAACAGTTTAATCTGCTTGGGAGCAGTGAATTCTCGAATGATTAAATTGTCGGAAGTATTTTTGGGACTCATGTGCTTATGCCCCTTCGCTGAAGAAGATTAACTATTTGGCTATTGGCGCTAGGAAATTGATATTGATTGATTTGGGCAGGTTCTACCCAGTGAATTTCTTCGCACTCCAGGGTTTGTGGTTGACCACTTAAGTATTGGCAGTCATGAACATATAAAGTTACGTCAAAGGTTTTATAGGTATGAGTAATTGTAATCAAGCGATCGCCTACTGCAATCTCAATCGCTAATTCTTCTCGGACTTCACGCTGAATGCATTCTTCGATCGTCTCTCCTGGCTCAATTTTGCCCCCAGGAAATTCCCATAGTCCACCCATCTCTCCTGATTGTTTTCGACGATCTATCAGGATTTTTCCCTGCTGATTGTTGATTACAGCTACTCCAATCTGTTTGTGTGTCAGAGGAAGTGAGTTTAATGACATAAAATGTTTGATATTTTTGTCTGGATTATAAGCTAATTTAAAATTGTAGAAGTTATAAATAGTACAAAGCAACCTTTAACTTAGTCAAGGTTGCTAATATTACATATATATTTACATATGTTCTTTTAAATTGATATTGAGATTTTTAACTATTGAGCTGAGTTTTCATTAGTGATTGTTCAAAGCCCATTCTTTGCTCGGCATTGCGTAAAAAATAACCACTGAGCATAGCAGATGCTAATAATTGCCCTAAATTCTGCCGATTGGTGCTGATTTCTACCTGAAAATCTGACTGGGGCATATTGCCTAACAAACCAGTAATGTTGTGTTCGATAATCTCAAATACCTCTTGAGATTCAGGCTGGGAGAGATGAGTGATTGTTTCTGGACTTAGAGATTGAACATAATACCATAGTGAGTTTTCATTTTCGCTACGCTTGAAAGCACTCTGAGAAATATCTTTATTGCTCACTTTGAGCCTCCTGATTAGGATTAATAGAACTACGACTGATATGCCCTATTAAAACACCCTGCTATTAATCTAAGGTTACGTAGAACCGAACTCCCAACAGCGAGTTTTCCGATCAATAGCAAGATTATTTGACTTTTAGCTGGCAAGATATTCTCTAATTGCCATTTTGCGTTTACGCAGCTTGGATAAAGCTTCTCGCTCGATTTGTCGCACTCTCTCACGGCTAATACTCAGACACTCACCAATCTTGGCTAATGTCATCGGTTTACCATCAGCCAAACCAAAGCGTAAGGAAATTACTTCTTTTTGCTGAGGGGTTAAATCTCCCATTAGTTTTTCCAAGTCTCTTTTTAAGGAAGAGGAAGTAGCAAAGTCTTCAGGGGATTGTCCTGAATCTTCCAGCATATCACCAAGTTCAGTATCATTATTGTCCCCAACTCTTACGTCTAGGGAAATTGGCTGACGAGACTTTTCTAAATAATCACGCACCTGTTTAGGAGTAAGCTCCAACTCAATAGCTAGTTCGGCAATAGTCGCAGTTCTCCCTTTTTGTTGAGCTAACTGTCTTTGAGCCTTTTTAATTTTATTGAGTTTTTCCGTAATGTGAATTGGCAACCGAATGGTACGACCTTTTTCAGCGATCGCTCTAGTAATTGCCTGACGAATCCACCAGTAAGCATAGGTACTAAAACGATATCCTTTGGTTGGATCGAATTTTTCTACTCCCCGCTGCATCCCAATTGTTCCCTCCTGAATTAGATCTAACAGGTCTAAATTCCGTTTGAGGTATTTTTTGGCTACAGACACTACTAATCGCAGGTTTGCTTCCACCATTTTTCGCTTAGCAGACTCTCCTGAGTCGATCGCCGTCAATAACTCACTTGGAGTTGTTGCCGCTGCTTTTGCCCATTCTTCTGTGGTAGGTTCTACGCCAAGCTCTTCGATTAAAGACTCTTTGACTTTAGTTAAAGCGATCGCTTTTTGAACCCTTTTGGAATAGAGAATTTCTTCCTCATGAGTTAAAAGAGGAACACGACCTATTTCTTTGAGATAGCTTCTAACCAAGTCGTTAGATTTTTGTGCTGTTTTCATTACGCGATATGCTAATTGATGTTGGTGGTGTAAGAAAAAGTTTTCAAGGTGTCATACTCATAATTACTATTTATGAGAACATGTGTTTACTTTTGTTAAAACTCTGATGCATTTCCATTGTCAAAAATTCTTGAATACTTGACCAACGGTCAGGCAGCGCGAAAAGCCGTTGCCCTAAAGGACTAGCCCTAAAGGATTAGCTCGCAAGCTCGCGTCCTTCGCGTCGCGGGGGTTTCCCCCGTTGAGGCTATTGAGTAAGCAAGCCCTGTCGTTCTAAGGCAGGGATCCTGACCTTTATTTTTTCATCTTAGCTATAACAGCTTTTTTTTAGTTCTATCTCCAACATTTTGGGAAAACTAATAGTATTTGTGTTCTTACTCACTTAGTTCTACAATACACGATTTTCATTAACTTATGTAAAGTTTATTTAAAATATTTGCGATTGAATAAGAACTGACATTTATTGGGCATTGTTTCTCATGGAAAGATCATATCGATAACATCGAGGCAAAAATGCAACGCAGGCAACAAAATCAGTCTAATTACCCATCTAATCTGGTATTGTGTCTAGTCCCTTTACCTAAGATACTACTATGGGAATTGGGGTCAGAAAACTGTAAAAATAATTAAGTGTAAGACACAAGAATTTTCCTCCAGCAAATTAAAATTTTATGAATACACCTCAAATGGCTTCTTGTGGTTCTTGGAAATCTCCCATAACCTCAGATTTAATTGTTGACCAAACTGTTGGCATTGGTAGTGTGGCTGTCAACCAAGGAAATATTTATTGGCTAGAAAAAAGACCCCAAGAACAAGGAAGAAATTTATTGATCGGCTACGGTAACCCAGAAGAGGTAAAAATTTTCACCCCAGCACCCTTAAGCGTGCGGAGCAAAATTCATGAATATGGGGGAGGTGCATTCGTAGTTGATGGAAATACAATTTATTTTTCTAACTATCAAGATGGCAAAATTTATCAGCAGGTAATTGGCACGCAGCCTTATCCTTTGACGGACAAATTGGAGCAACGTTATGGAGATCTGATCGTTGATCGATCCAGAAATCGCCTAATTTGTGTTTGTGAAGATCATTCTGTAGCTGGCGAAGCCGTTAATAATCTGGTGACGATTAATCTCAGTACTGGGAGAAAGCAAAATTTAGTTACAGGTAACGATTTTTATTCTTCTCCTCGTTTAAGTCCTGATGGCAGATATTTAGCGTGGTTGAGCTGGAATCATCCTGATATGCCATGGGATAGCACTTATCTCTGGTTGGCACAGCTTGACGCGGAGGGGATGGTTTTAAAGCCTGAATTAATTGCGGGAGGAATAGCCGAATCGATCTGTGAACCCAAATGGGGTGATGATGGTACGCTTTACTTTTCTAGCGATCGCACTAACTGGTGGAATTTATACCGACGACAACCCGATGGCAAGGTGGAAATTCTTCATCAAAAAGCTGCCGAGTTTGCCTATCCCCATTGGGTATTTGGCTTATCTACCTATGCTGTTGTGGGAGAGCGTCTAATTTGTGCTTATTCAGCGGATGGCTATTGGCATTTAGGCACAATTGACCTAAAAACTAAGCAGTTTAGCGAAATTAGAACTAGATACACCAATATTTCCGATCTTCAAGCTGGTAATGATTTTGTCGTCTTTATTGGCGGTTCGTCAACCGAAACTACTGCGGTAATCAAGCTAGATTTAAAGACCTTGAGAGAACAAATACTACGGCGTTCAGGAGAGCTGGAGATCGATCCTGGTTATTTATCCTTACCAGAGGCGATCGCTTTCCCTACTACTGATGGTCTTACTGCTCATGCTTGGTATTATCCCCCGCAAAATAAAGACTACATGGCGCTATCAGCAGAACTTCCTCCTCTAATAGTCAATAGTCATGGAGGCCCTACCGCAGCGGCTGCTGTCGAATTGAACTTGCGAATTCAATACTGGACTAGTCGTGGTTTTGCCTATTTAGATGTGAATTATGGTGGTAGTATTGGTTATGGTCGTCAGTATCGGCAGCGACTAGACGGCAAGTGGGGTATTGTCGATGTGGATGATTGTATTAATGCTGCTAAATACTTGGTTGAACGCAAAAGCGTCGATGGCGATCGCCTAGTAATTACAGGCAGTAGCGCTGGTGGTTACACTACCTTAGCAGCCTTGACCTTCCGTGATACTTTTAAAGCGGGAGCGAGTTATTATGGCGTGAGCGATCTAGAGATCTTAGCCAAAGATACTCATAAGTTTGAGTCGCGCTATTTAGATCGTTTAGTGGGCAAATATCCTGAAGACAAAGCTATTTATCAAGAGCGATCGCCGATTTACTTTATAGAACAGTTAGACTGTCCCGTAATTTTCTTCCAGGGATTAAAAGATCAAGTCGTACCCCCCAATCAGGCGGAAATGATGTTTGAGGCGATTAAACACAAGGGTTTACCCGTGGCTTATATTGCTTTTGCCCAAGAGGGTCATGGTTTTAGAATTGCTGAGAATATTAAAAAAGCTCTCGATAGCGAATTTTACTTTTATTCCCGCGTCTTTGGCTTTGAACCAGCAGATCGGCTCGAACAGATCGAAATAATTAATTTATAGTTGATTTTTATGGCGATTAACCAAGTATTCTTATATGTCCCTAATCTGATTGGCTATGTCAGATTTATTTTGTATCTGGCCAGCTTTATTAGTCATAGTTTAGGTTACTGGCAACTGTGTATTGGACTATATGCGATCGCCTTTATCTTAGATGAATTTGATGGTCGTGCTGCCCGTGCTTATAATCAAAGTAGTAATTTTGGTGCTGCCCTAGATATGGTGGCGGATCGTTCGGCAACTGCGGGTTTATGTCTGATTTTGGCGCAGCTATATCCTGATTATTTATTAGCTTTTATTGGTGCGATCGCTCTTGATATCAGTAGTCATTATTATTTAATTTATGCTACAGGAATGCGGGGATCGGCCAGTCATAAAGATTCGGCTCAATGGTCAAATAACGGACTATTGAAACTTTACTATGGCAATAAATCTTTCATGGATTTGCTGATTCTGGGTAATGAGCTATTTTATTTACTGCTATATCTCGATTTTTATCTGGTGGGTATGAGTTTCAATCTGGCTGGATGGCAGACCAATATTTGGCAGTTGGCGCTCATTGTTTCCTTGCCGATTTACTTATTAAAACAGACGACAAACATATTTCAATTACAGACAGCAGGACAAGAAATAGCCAAACTAGACTTGGATAATCGTGAATCTAAATCAGCGGCTGAATAATATTGTTCTATACTAATTAAGCCAATACTCAGCCTTAATCATATAGATAGAGCGCGATCGCTGATGAAACAGTCCCCTGAAGCAGATCTTCCTGAATCAAGCATTGCCAGCGCAGTGGATATTGCCCTTGCTTGTGCATTACTACAACGCACAGAGAATGGAAGCTTAACCCATTGTCCCTTAATGCTTTCCCCCGCTAAGGTCACTGACTTATTGATTACTCAACTAGAGTCTTTGGCTCAACCGCTAGCACTACTGATTCATCGAGTAGCCAACAATTTAGAGTTTCTGGAAGAACAGCTGCAATTTACTGCTGCTAATGATGAATATACAGGCTTTTTATTGTCTCTCGCTCAGTCACAAGGTCATCAGGATAGGCTACGGTTTTCGATTACCCGCAGTGACTACTTTATAACGCAACAGGGAGATAGCTTACGCCAGGTCGAATTTAACACCATTGCTGCAAGTTATATCGGTCTGTCCGAAAAAATCACTGAATTTCATCAAATATGGGGGAATCTCAGTAACGAAACCTGGGATTTACTACCCAATCAACCGATCGCTATAGTTGCTGATGCATTCGTGACAGTAATGAAGGAGTACAATGTTGATGATGCTTACGTGCTGTTTGTGGTTCAAGCTAACGAGCGTAATGTTTTCGATCAGCGCCTATTAGAAATCGCCCTGATTGAACGAGGTATAAGAGTTGTACGTGCTAGCCTAGAAGCTATTGGTGAACAGGGAGAATTACGTCAGGGTCATCTAGTATTGAACGGTGAAATTGCAGCTATTACTTATTTTCGAGCGGGTTATCGTCCTGATGAACTCGAAAGCGAAATAGCTCGTCAAGGTCGTCAGTTAATTGCTCGTTCAACGACAATTTCTGTGCCAGATCTACCGACTCATTTAGCAGGGACAAAGAAAATTCAACAAGTATTGACGAATCCCGAACTGTTAAAGCATTTCCTTAATGAGCAGGATATTGCTATAGTTAGAAGCGCCTTTGCTCAGATTTACCCCCTTGATGCTTCCATTGAATTTGCAGGCAAAACCATGCTAGCCAAAGAAGCTGCTATTTTACAGCCAGAGCAATTTGTCCTCAAACCCCAGCGAGAAGGAGGTGGTTTCAATCTCTACGGTGATGAACTGCGCCAATGTCTGCAAAATCTACCGACAGAAGCAGGTAACGCATACATCCTAATGGAGCGATTATATCCCCCTGTGTCCCAGGGTTGGGGTCTACGGGAAGGAAAACTCTGGCAAGGACAGGTTGTACATGAAATTGGTCAATATGGCGTTTTAATTGCCCAAGGCGAGCGCATTTTAACCAATCAAGCAGCAGGCTATCTCGTCCGCACTAAACTTGGCGAGATGAACGAGGGGGGTATATCGGCGGGATATGGACATCTTAATAGTTTGGTCAAAAGTAATATCAAGTCCGCTTGATTACTTCTTATAAAATCTTTGCGCCTTTGCGTCTTGGCGCGAGTTTTAATTGGAATTATCTAAACGGACTTCATATAAGACCTAGATTTTGGTTGGTCATTACATTCTTTCTAAGACATTAATACCTAATAAAGATAAACCTAACTTAATTGTACGTGCGGTTAGATCGGCCAAAATCAAACGAGATGTTCTTTGTGGCTCGGCTGCATTTAAGATCTCACACTGTTCATAAAATTGATTAAACTTTTGGCTCAATTCAAAAAGATATAAACAAATACGATTAGGTAGTAAACTAGATTCAACTTCTTTAAGCACTTCTTCAAATTGCAAAATATGTTTTGCCAAAGCTAATTCTGGTTCTGCCGTCAAGCTAATTTTCGTGTTCTGATCTAACGCAGAAAAATCAATATTACCTTTGCGACTAACCCCTTGAGGACGTACATAGGCATATAACAAGTACGGTGCTGTATTACCTTTTAAGTCGAGCATTTTATCGAAGTCAAACTTATAGTCTGAGGTACGATTCTGACTTAAATCTGCGTATTTTACTGCACTTAAACCCGTTACCTGAGCTACATGATTGATAAATTCTGGAGTTTCTTTTCTTGCTTCTGCTTCTAATCTAGTTTCTAATTCTGCACGAGCATAATCTACCGCTTCATCTAATAAGTCTTTAAGCTTAAATGTTTCACCAGAACGAGTTTTAATTCTCTTACCATCTTTACCCAATACTAACCCAAAGGGTACGTGAACTACTTCCACTTCATCGGGTAAGATTTTTGCTTTTCTAGCTACCTGAAATACGGCTGCAAAATGATTAGCCTGTCCAGAGTCAGTAACGTAAATAATTTTGTTAGCGCCATCTTCTTTGACTCGATATTTAATTGCTGCTAAATCAGTTGTGGCATAGTTAAAACCACCATCAGTTTTCTGGACAATTAGAGGTAGAGGCTCACCATCTTTATTAGTAAAGCCATCTAGAAAAACACACATTGCGCCTTCACTTTTTTCTAGTAAACCTGTTTGTTTTAATTCACTAACAATGTCTTCCAGAAAAGGATTGTAAAAAGATTCACCTCTTTCTTCTAGCTTAATATTAAGCAGATTGTAGATTACCTGAAACTCTTGGCGAGACTGATCGCATAATAACTGCCAAGCATGAAGGCTATCTTCAGCACCCGCCTGTAACTTAACGACTTCTTGTCTAGCGGTTTGCTTAAACTCTTCATCTTCGTCAAAACGAACCTTGGCTTGTTTATACAGAGATACCAAATCACCAATATTTAAAGCATTAGCAGTAGTTAGCGCTTCGGGATAAGCTTCTCTCAGGTAAGCAATCAACATGCCAAACTGAGTCCCCCAGTCGCCTACATGATTGAGACGCAATACCTGATAACCACGAAATTCTAAAATACGCGCGATCGCATCACCAATAATGGTTGAGCGCAAGTGTCCCACATGCATTTCTTTGGCAATATTGGGACTGGAAAAATCGACAATTACCTTTGATGTTGGCTGTACCTGGGGAATGCCTAATCTTTCGTCTGACTGGATCTGACTCAGCAACTGCTCAAGATAACTAGATTTGAGCATAAAATTGATAAAACCTGGCCCAGCGATGGTGGGGGTTTCGCACATATCCTCAATTTGCAGATGATCGATGATTGCTTGAGCGATCGCTCGCGGATTTTGCTTGAGGGGTTTGGCTAGAGATAAGGCTACATTAGACTGATAATCGCCAAATTTGGGATTATTCGTCGAGGTTACCAGAGGATCGGTATCTGCTAACTCATCACCAAAAGCAGATAATAAGGCTTGGCTAACAGAATCTTGAAGCTGTTCTAGTATGGAGGTCATAGTATTTGTTGATTTTAGCCTGAAGACAGTTTTAGCCGACCAGCAGCTATTCCTAGAATAATCAATTTATCATCAATCGATAATTTCAATGATTATTTTTGATTTGTGCCAAAGGTCTATTAAAGCAAATACTCTCTGTAATCTAAATCACGATCATCGATCATCATCTGTCTCACTCCAAAGGATTACACGCTAAGCATGATTACTATCCATCATTAGCAAGAAGCAACTCAAAGAGAACTTATTTAAGCTAAAAGAATATTTTACTTTAGTTCAACCTATGACTTTACAATCAATTGCCGAGTTTAGTCCCAACTATAATCAAGAAGATTTGATGGATAATGAGCTGATTTCAAAACCAGTGTTTATCGCTCAAACAGACGAAAAACTAGGTGTGGTCGAGGACGTTTTGGTAGATGAGTTTGGGCATTTTCGTTATTTGGTAGTCGGTGCGGGTTCTTGGTTAGCGGATCAAAAATTTCTGTTGCCTATTGGTAGATGTCGCGCTATTCAAGACGGTCAGGCGATCGCTGTTATGGATATTAACAATATCCAAGATCTTGAACAGTTACCTCCTTATCAAAGCGATAGTCAGCTTGATTATGATTATGAGGAAAGTATCCGCAACATCTATCGTCAATTTTTGGCAGGGGATAATTATGAGATCCCTAATTACGACAGAGATAGTTATAGTTATGACCATGAACCTGAACTGTATCAAATACCCACAGAAGAAGGTCAAACTATTAGATTTTACGAAGAAAGATTAGTTGCCGATAAACAACGCCATGAAGTAGGGGAAGTAACTATAGGAAAAAGAATTGAAACAGAAGTAGCGCAGGTAGAAATTCCTGTAGAGAAAGAAAAAGTCTTCGTTAAAATTCATGAAGTCGGCGATCAGAATATTGCTGTCTCTCCAGAAGAAGCCAAGTTTGAAGGAGGTACGGTAGCTACATTTAAAGTTCACGAAGAAACCGCCGAGATCAAGAAGCAGGCATTTGTTCATGAAGAGGTAGAGATCAAAAAAGAAGTCAAAAAAGAAATAGTTAATGCAGAAGAAACTTTGCGTAAGGAACAATTAGAGATGACAGGAGAAGAAAACATCGAAATAGAACAATCATCAACTTCAACTCCAGAAAATTACTAATTATTCATTTCCCGTAGCTATAAAAATTGCACCTGTATGATTTTGCGGTGCCGAAATATCTTCGACGGTAAGGGCAATTTTCTTAATCGTTCTAGGATTTAGATGGGGTTGAGGCACAGTAATTTCTTGGGTAAAATCTCCTGCTTTGTTTACCTGAAAAACCGCAGTCAAGATCGCTCCTTTTTCATCGGTGGTATAAGGAACATCTTTACCTACCACTGTCCACAATGCATAAGTTTTTTCTGGAGGTAATGGCGGTAAGTTGTTGGCAATCAAAGTAGCGTTCAATTGATTAGGATTAACTACTAGTTTGGCTTGTGTCGTCTTGGGTAGATTTTTGCCCCGAAGCAAATATGTTCTTTGATTTGTTACTTTAACTGTATCTTTGACTAGATCTGCCGTTTGTACAGAACGCCACAGTCGATAGTTAGCAATACTAAGCAAGGCAATTGTCAAGAGCGCGATCGCCATGAAGATTCTTGATAATCTGGCTCTGGGTGTCGTTGCCTTAATATTGCTTAAAGACTTTGCTATTGTAGGCTCGATTTGTGGGGAATTAGCCGCCGTCAAAATGCGATCGCGTAAGCTATTAGGAGGAGATACTTCTGGCGGATTATATACCAGATCTAATGCTTGCTGCATTGCTACTATTTGTTCAATCAGATGGCTATTTTCCGCTAACATTTCTTCAAACAGCAGAGCTTCAGCCGGACTCAAATTACCTAATACATAGCCCGAAATAAGTAGTTGTTCGCATTCTGGAGGAATTGACATGATCCTAAAACTCCTCGCTAAAATTAATTAAAGCTTGACGCAGTTTAAGTAAGCCACGACGAGATCTAGATTTAACTGTTCCTAGTGCAATGTTTAGCTGATTGGCAATTTCAGATTGACTTAAACCTTGATAATATGCCATTTTTAGCACTTCTTGTTCTTTGGTTGATAGTTGTTCTAAGGCTGATTGAACCTCTTGCGATCGCTCTGATTGGGTAATCTCTTCAAAGGGACTATCGGACAATACCTTAGCATTTTCATTGAGGGATTGATGATGAAGTCTTTGTTGTTTTCGGGTGCGAGATCTGAGGCGGTCTAAAGCTCGCGATCGCGTTAAAATTGCTAGGTAAGTGCGTAATGTTCCTCTTTTTGGGTCGTAAGAGCATTTTTTAGTCAGGAGCAAAAAGATATCCTGAGTTAAGTCCTCTGCTTCTGCCGTATTACCCAGGAGTTTCCCAGCTATCCCATAAACTAAGGCTGCATGGCGATCATACAAAATGCTTAAAGCATCAGTTTGCCCATGCTGCAACTGCCAAAATAAATCTGCATCAGTCTGATTAGGAAGATCATCCCCACAAGAATGGCTGGGTGGTTCAAAAGACATATATGAATGCAAAGTATAGCAATTATATAATATATGCTTTTAGCCTAGCCGAATTTTATTGCTTTGGAATTTTGAATCATTTGTTTACTCACGCGCTAAAAATTGAGGGAAGAAAAAGAGAGTAAAAAAAGCCCAAATAAAGTTTACTTCACAGCTATTTCTTACTCCTCTATTAAATTAAAATTATTACTTTAATTAAGCAAAGTCATATTCAACAGTCAAATCATCAAAACTCAAATTACCCCCATTGGGTAAATCCTCAAAGCCGAGAATATTGTCACCTAAGCTGCGAACATGTTCTGCTCCGTCAGAATTAGCTTCTAAGAAGGGAAAATACACCAGAGGATCGTTGCTACTGCCATCTTCTAGCTGTTCAATTGTGCCATCAACTACGATAAAGGGTGCGTAAGTTGAACCACCTGCAAGCTCTGTAGTAAATGTGCTAGTAACGCCATTGACTCCATTAAGACTGAGATCAGAGCGATTAGCGATCGCAGTAGCAGTGTAGTCTTCGTCTCCCACAGCGATCGTCTCACCTGATTCTGAGTCGATAATATTACCTGCTGCATCTACTGTATAAAAACCGACAGTATTATTGAACCCACTATCTCGGCTAACGGTAAAGTTAATTGTGGAATCTCCAAGCTCACTAAGATCGATTAAAGGAGCAGCAACTTCAGGTAATGTTTGAGCTTCTTCTGAGGATAAACTATCTCCATCATTGTCGCCAGATACAACAGCTAATCCCTGTAAATTGCGAGCATCTGTACCAATTTCTCCTAGGCTGAATGCCATACCTAAATCTAGATCGACATTATATAAAGTGCCATCAGCAACAGCAAAGGCTGTATTGTCACCATTGGGAGAAGAGACAATCTCAAATCCGCTTAAAGTATCAAGATCGATTCCCAAATCGCCTACTGTAACTAAAGTTCCATCATTAGGAGGGTTTTGCAAGACTAGATCGTTAAGTAAGGTATCAAGATTGTATAGCTGAGTACTGTCAGTCCCGTCAAAAGAATTAGTATAGGCAGCAGCAGTAATATTAGGATTGACTCCATAATTAGTATCTCCCTCAGCAAAAGCTAAAGTACCATCAGCGGTAACTTCTCCCGTGTCTACATTAATTCTAAAATTTTGGTCATTATCTCCTACTAGACGCAGGCGATCGGCAACAGGATTAAAGTCTAATCCTGAGATAGTTCCCCCTGTAAAAGGCAGATTTAAAGTGCTGACATAGGTTGCAGCACCACTTTCAGCATCAATTGTATAAATATTATTGGCAGTAGTAATGCCATAAATTAGACCATTGGCTGGGCGAGTATCAATACCGAATAGTACACCATCAACTCCTGAGACAGCTATTGAATCTATCTCGCCAGGATTAGTGGGATCAAAAGAAATTAAAGTATTGTCGTCGGTCAACGCCACAAATTCCGAGTTGAGGGCAATCTCTGATATTGGGGGAATTTCGACGTTATCGCGATTGAGAGTGGCTAAATCTGCGGTAAATTGCTGCATAATTGGTAATTTTTTGGATTTTTTCCCAGCAAAACCGTCCCCTCTATTAAGACAGGACAAGTTGTTTGCATCGGCTGTGATGCCCGTGAGCAATGAGTAAATAGTTATGAACAATTTGAACAATACCTAGGAGCAAATAGTATCTAGTTAATTAGCTATTTTCCCTAACTTCTCTGCAACCTATTGATGGACATCAATCAAAATTGTTCTTACAGACAAAAATAAAATTAATCATTTTTCCTGCTTGTATAACTAGTACGTCTGAGTAGTGCGATCGGATTCAAATCAATATTAGGGGAGAATTACAATGCAATAAACTTAAAAGCCTACTGCTGTATTTAATGGAAATCTGCCGACCACACAGCTAAGTAAATACGATCCTGCTGATTGCGTTGAATCGTACCCTGCAAATCTCCTGCGGTAAAATTGTAAACAGTTTGGCGACGTTGATACACTGCTTCTAATCCTTGCTTTAAATCAGGCTCGATTTTCGTTGATAAAAGAGAAATTAAAGCAGCTTGTAATGTATTGAAGCTAGTCGAAGGAGGAACAGCTATTTCTGCTTGACGTAATTTGTTAGTTTGAACGTCAAATATGTATCCCAGATCGATTCCCTGAGAAACAATATTTTTATATGACCAAGCAGCGCTATTTTGCCAAAACCCAGGTTGACGCCAGACAGGTTCACCCAAAGCCTGAAGAATTTCTCGATCTGAAGTGCCAACGGTAAAAATTATGCCTTGAAAAATATTCTCAGTCGCATTATCTTTAGTTAGCGCTACATTATCTTTAGTCGGCGATACATTATTTTTAGTTAAATCTGTATCATCTTCAGTCAGTAAAAGTGATTCTTCAGGAAATAGATCGGCAAAATTTAGAGGTGGTCGTTCATCTAATTTAGCCACAACTTGCCAACCTCTCCAGGCAATAGAAAATAATATCCCTAACGTTAAAAACATTGTCCAAGTTTTTAAGGCAGATTTTTGGCTATTGCTGCTGAGTAATACAGTTGAGGAAGAAGACAGTAGCGCCGAGCGCATTTTTGCTGCCGAAGCAAATCGTCGCTCTGGTTGAGGTGAGATTGCCCGACTAAGTACTCTGATTAAATTATGGCTAATTGAAATTTTTTGGCACTCAAAATCAAGATCTAAAGGCGATCGCCCTGTGAGCAAATGAATTGCAGTTAAAGCCAAACTGTAAAGATCGTTATTGTATGTTGCCTGTCCCATTGCTTGCTCAGAAGACATATATCCAGGAGTCCCAGCGACAACTCTTAGCTGCTGGTGATTACACCCATTCGAGGGCAAGTCCTTTGAGTACCCTAAAGGATTCCTCAAGGATATAGCTTCGCGATCGCTAATTGGTTGTGCTATGCCAAAGTCAATCAGTACAGGTAAATTGTCTTGAGAACGTAAGACAATATTATGGGGTTTAATATCGCGATGGACAATGCCCTGGCTGTGAATATACTCTAATACGGATAATAAATTGAGTAAAATATTTCTGGTTTCTAATTCAGATAGCTTCTTTTGTCGATCTAGCTTTTCTTTGAGAGTCTTGCCAGCAATCCATTCCTGGACTAAATATAAAGAGCTATCATCTCTAAAATAATGATAAAACTGGCTGATTTGAGCATGTTTGCCGCTCAGATGCTGGAGTATTTTAGCTTCCTGTTCAAATAGAGATATTTTGGTTGACCTAATTCTCTCAGAACAACAATTGAGATCGAGCCGTTTGACTATACATTTACGATGTTCAATAAAATCCCTAGCTACAAAAACCTGACTCTGATTGCTGTTTGCTATTGGTTCATAAAGATAATAGCGATTGTTAACTAATTTATTTGGCAAACTTAGGGTAAGGTTGGTCATATCCAATACGATATCGCTATGGTATTTCTATTTATTAAGTACGCCGAGCAACTAAAATTGGTTTCAAATAAGTAATTAAACTAAATCTTGTAAATCTGGTAAATTTTGCTGCTAAAATTTTGGGCTAAAAGTTGCCGCTTAAATTAAATGAATGAAGAACTAGAATCATTGCTTGGCTTGGCATCTCGTCGGGGAATTAGCCATGCGGAAGTATATCAAGTATCGTCTCAGTCTCAACCAGTCTTTTTTGAGGGAAATCGTCTCAAGCAATTAGAAAGCTCTCAATCAATGGGGACAGCCTTAAGACTGTGGCAAGATCATCGTCCTGGTTTAGCTGTAGCCTATGGCAAAATTGAACCTGAATTATTAATTGATAAAGCGATCTCCTTATCTCAACTCAATGCGCCAGAAATTATTGAGTTAGCACCACCGCGTCAAGTAACTTACGATTTAACTGGAGTGGGTGCATCGGTTCAAGATTTAATTACCTACGGCGATCGCGCAATTACTCGATTGCGGGAAGAATATCCTGAAGTAATCTGTTCGGCAGAATTGGAATTTGAACAAGAAAGTATTACTTTGCTCAATTCTCAAGGATTATATTGTCATTATTACGAGTCAGGTTTGAGTTATTCCCTAGGTGCAGAATTGATTCGGGGAGAAGATTTTCTGGGTATTTTTGACGGTGACTATAGCAAAGAGCAATTAAACCTCGATCCTCTGATCGAGGGAATTATTCGGCGTTTAGATTGGGCAAAATATAACGTCGATCCCCCTCAAGGAAATATCCCCGTAATCCTCACGGCTAATGTGGCAACTTTGCTGTGGGAAACTGTTTCCTCGGCTTTAAATGCTAAAAGAGTTAAAGAAAAATCTTCTCCTTGGAGTAATCTAAAGCAAGAATTAGTTGTTTCGGAGCAAATTAGCTTATCTCAACAGCCAGAATTGCGACCTTATGACTGTCCTTTTGACGATGAGGGAATGACAACCCAAAAGCTAGATTTAATTACCAAGGGAGTATTAAATCAATTCTATTGCGATCGCGCGATCGCCAGGGAATTAAACCTCAAACCCACAGGCAATGGCTTTCGTCCTGCTTTGGATAGTTATCCTAGTCCATCTTTAGTTAATTTAATCGTCGCATCGGGTAAAGATTCTTTAGACGAGTTAATCACTAAACTAGATAATGGGATCATTGTCGATCAAATACTGGGTGGGGGTGCAGATATCAGTGGTGACTTTTCGGTTAACGTCGATCTTGGCTATCGGGTAGTTAATGGCAATATTACAGGACGAGTTAAAGATACGGCGATCGCAGGTAACGTCTATCAAATCCTCAAACAAATTATCGCTTTAGGTAATGACTCAATCTGGGATGGTTCTTGTTTTACTCCTTCTCTATTAGTCGAAGGGATTTCGGTAGTCGGCTAATTTAAACAGCTTATGATTTAATTATTTCTCTGCATATTTAACAGATTGAATAATGCCATCCAAAACCAAGTTAATTTTTACATCATTTCTCAGCGGCATTTTAATGGGTTTAGCACCCGCACCATTTAATGCTTGGTATTTTGCCTGGTTTGCTTTGACCCCTTTATGGATCTTAATTAGACAACAAAAGTCGCTTCAACAAATAGCTATTCTGGCTCTGGCTTGGGGGATTGGTTATGACGGATTAGCTTTGTTTTGGATTACTGGGGTGCATCCGATGACTTGGATGGGAGTACCTTGGTTAGCTAGTTTAGCGATCGCTATTTTTTGCTGGGTTTTTATTACTTTATGGGGTGCAGGAGTTGTCGTTACTTGGGCAGTTTTATTCAGCTTTATTAATCAAAAATTAAATAATCAGAGCAATAAAAATATTTCCAGCAGTTTAATTAAAGCTTTAATTGGCGCAGCTTTATGGTCAGGTCTAGAAACATTATGGAGTCACACACCTCTGTGGTGGCCAGCGATCGCCTATACTCAAAGTCCGCATAATTTAATCATCCTGCAACTAGGCAAGCTATCAGGAGTTAATACCGTTGCTGTAGTAATAATTATGGTCAATGGTTTACTAGCAGAGGCAATCTTAGCTTGGCATAAATATTCTAGTTTTAAAAGCAAAATATTATTAATTACTGCTCCTTTAGTTATCTTAATTATTAGCCATTTATTAGGTTTTTATTTATATCAAATACCTGTAGCTAAAGATAATTTAGCACCATTAAAAATTGGTATTATTCAAGGCAATATTCCCAATGAAATCAAGCTATTTTCTGAAGGTTGGCGTAAAGCGATCGCTGGCTACACTTCTGGTTATCAAAGATTAGCTAAACAAGGGGTTGATGTTGTCCTTACTCCTGAAGGAGCATTACCCTTTTACTGGGAGGATATAATTGATGATTCTAGTTTTTATCGGGCTGTGATTACGGAACAAGTTCCTGCTTGGGTGGGAGCAAACGGTAGAGACGGCAACAGTTACACCAACAGTATCTTTACCCTAACAGGAGATGGTAAAACCTATAGTCGCTACGATAAATATAAACTAGTACCTTTAGGCGAATATATCCCGTTTGAATCTATTGTCGGTAAATTAATCGATCGCCTATCACCTTTAAATGCTCATCTAGCAGCAGGTAAACCAAACCAAATCTTCGACACTCCTTTTGGTCAAGCCATAATTGCTATCTGTTACGAATCGGCATTTCCTCAACATTTTTTACGTCAGGCACAAGCAGGGGGAGAATTTATCATTACCGCTTCCAATAATGCTCATTATAGTAAGACCATGCCCAGTCAACACCATGCCCATGATGTCATGCGGGCGATAGAAAGCGATCGCTGGGCTGCTAGAGCTACCAATACGGGTTATAGTGCGATCGTCGATCCTCATGGTAATACTCTCTGGATTTCTGCAATAGATCGCTATACCATTCACGCCGATACTATTTATCGTCGACAAAACAAAACGCTATATGTGCGTTGGGGAGACTGGTTAACACCGTCAATGATTTTACTCAGCGCATTGTCAATTTATAGTAAATTGATTAAAAGCTTATAGCTGCGAGCAGTAATCCTTTGTATAGCACTACTTAATCAGCAACGCTCTGCTATTTTGGCGAATTAGAATTTTTTTCGTGAAATATTTCTCTAACTTCATGCCAAAGTTCTTTTAATAGCTGTTTTACCTGCTTTTCTTTACGTGCTACGGCAGTACCTGTTGAGCCTAACTTTTCTTCAAATTCAGCTCTTTTGCGCTTGGTAGGCTCGGTAAAAACTTCAGGATCTTCTTTGGCTTTGTCGTACCAAACTTTTGCATCTTCTAAATATTTGCTAACTTCTCCATACTGTTCACCATAACGATTAGCTAAGTTTGCCTGGAGTACGGCAGTTTGCGCTTTCAGACGAGCATAATGTTTTTGCAGAATAGCAAACTCTTCGCTGTTGCTGATGTTAATCATCGCTTCGGCGATCGCTTCTTTAACTTTATCAGGTTGGGTATTATTAGTTTTAACTTCCGCTAAAGCCTCGTCGATTTCAGTTTGTAATTCTTGTTCGTCTTGAACTACTTGAGCCTCTAAAGTGGTGATTTCCGATTGGGTTTGTGCAATTTTCTGTCTTTTGGCTTGACTAACACCATCAATTACTCCTTGAATTGATGCTGTCACTTCGTCTTTAACTTCCCCACCAGATTCTTTGACAGTTTCTGTAACGGCAGCGATCGCATCTTGAACTAAAGCAGCTATTTCGCTTCTACCCGATTTGACTTCAGAAACCGCTTCGGCGATCGCATTTTTAATAATCTCGCGAATTCTTTCGGTTTTTAATTCTCCTGTTTGTTTTGCCCGCTGCAAATCGGCAACTATTCTTTCTTTGCTTGAGTCTGGCATAATTTAATACCTCTTACTATCTATATTGAATGAATCATAAGATCTGGTGATATTTTTATCTTAGAATTCTCACTAGAGTTTTGCACCTTTCTAAGGGTAGAAATTTCGCTACTCAAACTCCCGATTGGAAACTAATTTTAAAGTGAAAAGCGATCGCCAGAACAAAAATAATTGCTGATTTCGTAAAATATAGGTCAAAGCTGATAATTAGAATATGTAAACATTTAGCACTTCTATGCAAGCGTACAAACTAACAGGAAAAGTCGATCACTCTGGTCAATTAATTATTACTGAACCAATTAATCTTAATCCTGGTGATGTAGAAGTTATTATTTTGCAGTCAACTACTACGACAGAAAATCAACTTTTTGATGAGCAACTTCATACCGTTAAATCTGACAAAATCTTGAAAATGCGTGTTTCTGGAATTGATGAAGGACGTTTTGTTGTCCCAGATGATTTTGATGATCCTTTGCCTCCAGATATTTTAAAAGCTTTTGAGGGTAAAGATTAAACTAGTTTATTATGGTTGAGCTATAAATTAATATTTCACAGCAAGCTGTATCTAAATGACTAAACTTTTAATTTAGCTTTCAGCTTATATCTTACTAGTTCATGAACTGTTCGATAAGCTACATCAATTTCAAAACAGGTTCTTAACCACAGTTGAATTTCACTATAGCTTTGGAATCCTTCGGTATTTTTCAATTCTTCTTTTAATTTGGCGCTCGCCTGAGAAGGAATTGCCCTTGGTCTTCCTCCCTTGTTTTTCTTTGATTCTAGTAGTAGATTTATTCCACCAGTAGGAAATAGGAAATAGGAAGTAGGGCGAAATTCCTTTGCCCTAAAGGATATGCGAATATACTGATGAAAGTCAATTACATCTGAGCAATTGCACCTCTTGCCATATCGGCGATCGCTCGATCCGTAGCTTTAGGTAGATGATAATAAGTTCCACCAGCTTGTTTAGCTAGTTCTTTGGCAAAACCTGTGGACACAAAACGGCTTTCAGTGTCAATTACCAGGAGTTTCATGCCCATCCCGCGCACTTTACCTGCAATATCTAGTAGTTCTTCTTTGATATTGGGCTTTTCTGCTCCCTCTTCGGGGACTTCTCCTAATGAACGGGACAAAGGAATATTACCTCGTCCATCGGTAATAGCGACAATTACTACCTGTCCAATATCTCCCGACATTTGAGCATTGATACCGACGTTTACTGCTTGGGTTAAACCATGAGACAGGGGCGAACCACCACCACAGGGTAAGGATTCTAATCTACCTTTTGCCATCGTAATGGAACGGGTGGGTGGGAGTAATACTTCAGCACGTTCACCACGGAAGGGAATCAAAGAGATTTGATCGCGATTTTCGTAAGCTTCGGTTAACAAGCGCATGACCGCACCTTTAGCTGACTGCATTCGATTTAATGCCATAGAACCAGAAGCATCCACGACAAATATAATTAACGAACCAGCTTTGCGCGCCATCCGTTTGGAACGGAGATCACTTTGTTCCACAATTACATTTTTGCCAGGGTTACGCTCCCGTCTCGCTTTTTGATAGGGAGCAGCACTACGCAGGGTGGCATCGATCGCAATTCGTTTGACCTTTCCTTTAGGAATCATCGGCTTAATATAACGCCCGCGATCGTCGGAGAAGATTAAATTGCGCGCCCCTGATTTACCCTGTCGCTGCATAGTCTGGGCAAAGGTTAACACTTCGGGGTCTAACACCACACCTTCAATATCAAAGATAAACTCATCGGGAATTGCGGGTGGCTCTTGTTCTTGCTCCTGCTCGTCTTCCTGTTCATCTTCTGGCTCGTCTTCATCCTGATCTTGATTTGATTCGTCTTCTGGCTGCTGCTGTTGAGGTGGTGGGGGTGGTGGTTGAGGTGCGTCTTCTGGCGGTGCTTCAATCGTCGTGGCGCGAGGAATAATAACTAGCTCTACTGCTTTACGTAAATCATCAGCAATCACGTTATCTCGACCATCTAGGGCAGCACAGGCTTTGGCTACCCTGACAGCAAACAGTTCAGCGCGATGCCCTTCCACAGTTCCCCGAACTGCTTCCTGGACTAAATACATAATCTGATCGTGGCTGATTTTGACTTCCTTAAGCCATTCCCGCGCCAGGATAATATCGGTCTTCAGACTATCAATATCTCCTTCATAAGCAGCGATAAAGTCTTTGGGAGAATTAGTAAAATCAATCACTTGGTTTACCGCTTCAACTCGCTGTTCGAGGGACAACATGCTATCAGCAGAAAGAGCGATCGCAATGCGGTCTAGTAAATGTTCTCGCAACACTCCTTCTTCAGGGTTGTAGGTGGCAATCAAAATCGGTTTACAGGGATGCTGAAAACTAATGCCTTCCCGTTCAATGACATTACGTCCATCGGTTAAAACCGTTAATAGCTGGTTGGCAATCTGATCGTCTAGGAGATTAAGCTCATCGATATATAGAACTCCACGATGTGCCTGGGCTAACAATCCTGGCTGAAAGATTGGCTTCCCACGCTTAACCGATTCTTCCACATCCACTGAACCCAATAGCCGATCTTCTGTTACCCCCAAAGGTATCTGCACAAAAGGAGCAGGCACAATCTGCGTGGGTATATCTTCTACAGCGGTATCATTGTATTTAACTGCGGTGTCATCATCCCAGTTTTGCGGCTGATGGGGGTCACAATTATAGAGAGAACCCTTAATAATTTCAATCGGTGGCAAAAGACTGTAAATCGATCGCGCCATCACTGATTTAGCCGTTCCTCGACGACCAGCGATCGCCACGCCCCCTAATTCTGGATCGATTGCCGCTAATAATAAAGCCAGCTTAATTGATTCCTGACCAACAATGGCAGTGAGGGGAAAGTTAAAATTTTTGGGGGCAGTAGTTACAGCAGACATGCGATCGCCTTTTAGTTCCTTTGGGTAATAAAACCTAGACTCTTAACTTTAGTCTATTTAGGGGGTCAAACTCAAAGGTACAATTGCAACCGTGTTTGTCTTATCTCTATTTTTTACTCTATCGCTTAAGCATACACAACTAGTGTAATCAAACTTAGTTAAGCACTAGCTATTAATTGCAGTATCCCTCAACCAATTTTGCTGTTTAAGTCGTTCCCAGGCTTTTTGTAGATGACTGGGTTTGAATAGTTGGCACTTTCTTTCATTCCATTGTTGCACTAGGGCGATCGCTTTTTCACAATCTTCTGTTGCTTGAGGATCTTCTTTCATAGCTACCCAATGAATTGTGGCTAGCATTTCCATTCCGTAAGGAGTTTCAAACCCAGCAATCAAATTACTGACTTTTTCCAAACGTTCATTAGCTTCGGGATGCTATTCTAGAAAATGATGCGCTGCTTTTTTTCCTTCTGGTAAAACATACATTTGCGATCTTTGGGTTCGATCTCCATACCCACAGATAAAATGCCCATCTATTCTTTGTAAAACATGATTTAGGTTATTAGCATAGGGGCCGAATTGATGTTTTACATAGCGTAGTTTTAAATTTTCTCCCGCTTCTTGAAGAAAATAAGCAAGTTTTTGGATTTCCAGCTTTGTTAGTGTGTACCTAGGAATTTCATAAAGCTCCAGCAACCTTATGAATAAAACCTAGGCTTTTAACTTTAGTCTATTTAGGGGGTCAAACTCAAAGCAACAGTTTTTACCTTACAGCTTTGGTAGCCTCAAAATCCGCCAAATAAGTCGAAATAGAGCCGAACAAGTAGGATATTATCGCTTTTTGGAGAATGAAAACGTGACAGTATCAGAACAAAGACAAAGTATTGCCCAGCATTGCCAACAAAACTTAGAAGAACGTCACGTATTAGCAATAAGTGACAGGAGCGAAATTAATTTGCAGTCTCATGTAGGAAGACTAAAATCAGAAAACTTGGGAGTAGTAGGAAATAACATAGATGTCGGATTTTACATTCATCCAACATTAATTGTGGATAGTGAAAATGGATTTCCTTTAGGATTAAGCACTATACAGTTGTGGAGCAGAGATTTTAACCATCAAGACAAATACGAACGAAACTATCAAAAATTGCCTATAGAGGCGATTTGAATCTATTTTCTTAGGCTGGAAACTCTCTCAGAATCAACTTGTGTGTACACGGTAGCCGAAATTCGGGGGGAATCGGAATCAAAGTCCCCCTTAACAAGGGGATTTAGGGGGATCTACCCACTGAAAACGTAGCAATTAGACTTTTCAGATATCCTCTTATAACTCAATCTTTTAAAAGCAGATCTTGATTCGTATTACATATTAATCATACAGAGAAAATATTTAATTTTTTATTAGTATTGACGATTTGTAAAGTGTCATTGTTGCTGGCTTAATTTGTAATTACTGGGCATAATTGTTATTGAATACTAATATAATAATCGCCAAGCTAATTTAATCCATTTTGGCAAACTATTAGTAACAAGATAACCTCAAGTTTATAATTATTTAACTACTAAAAATGAAAAATCTCTTACAATTTTTATTAACAATAGGAATTAGTTTTGCTCCTCAATCAGTTTTGTTGGTTTCAGCTCAAGCTGAAGTTAAACCCAAGCCTAGTTTAGCTCAGTCGCCAACTCAAAATGACAAAATCAAACAATTTACCTTCGATTTCAAGAATACTTATGATTATGCTACCTGTTTGGACATAATTTTATTAGCCTACGAAAAACGTAACGCTGAACTAGAAAAGGCTTTTAAAAATGATTGTGCTAATAATGTTTTGCAAACCTTTGGTAACAATTTATCGAAAGATGTGGCTTTACAGTTGGTTAAATCAGCTAATTTATACGCTACGGAAAGACTAGAAAATCCACTTTATCCTTCTCTTGGTTTAAGAAGAAGAATCGCGATTAATCTGGGATATGTTTATGACACAGATAAAAACAATCCCGATATTTTGAAATATATTAATCCTGAGTCAGAATAAAGGAACTCTGTTCCAGCTATAAGCCATAAGCTATAAGTTTAAAGCCACTATATGCGGAGCGGTATACCATTTGCGAAGCTTATCCTTTAGGACAAGGGTATATCCGAAGGTGTATCCTTTAGGACAATGTGCCACGGCATTTGCGGAGCTTATCCTTTAGGACGCATTTAGTAGCATATCAGTGATAAATAAAGCTACAACGTAACATCAATCAAACGGCTTCAGGGCTATTTCATTCTCATATATCCAGAGAATAAATTCTCTGTCTAAGTACATTAAGTCCGTTTAAACGGACTTTGATTTTAAGCCAAGAAATTTATTTCTTGGTTCACTACAGTTAGAACGAAATAGCCCTGAAACGGCTTATAGCTTAAAGCGTATAGCTATCGATTAAAGTCCTCTAGTTTTTTGTGACCAAACTCTGGTGGGTAGACCCCAAATATAAATAAAGCCTTCTGCTGCTTTATGGTCGAACTTATCTTCAGCACCGTAGGTAGCAAGATCTGGTGCATAGATAGAATTATCAGACTGACGACCAACTATGGTTGCGTTACCTTTATGTAATTTAATTCTGACTTCTCCAGAAACTCTTTCCTGAGTCTGTTGAATAAAGCCATCTAAAGCAGCTTTTAGCGGACTGTACCACAAACCACGATAGATTAATTCACCATAAGATTGTTCAATGCCTCGCTTATATTGAGTAACATCACCTGTAAGAGTAAGGCTTTCTAAGTCACGGTGAGCATGAATTAAAACTAAGAGTGCAGGTGCTTCGTAGATCTCCCGCGATTTAATCCCGACCACACGGTTTTCTAACATATCGATGCGTCCGATGCCATGTTGACCAACGGTTTCATTAAGTTGAGAAATCAAGGCTACGGGGTCTAATTTCTTGCCGTTAATTGTAGTGGGTAAACCCTGCTCAAAACCAATGGTAATATATTCTGGCTCATCAGGAGTATCGGCGATCGCCTTAGTCATTAAGTAAATTTCTTCGGGAGGCTCTGCCATGGGATCTTCTAAGATACCTGCTTCAATACTGCGACCGAGTAAATTGCGATCGATACTATAGGGAGAAGACTTTTTCACAGGAAACTCTAAGCCAAACTGCTCACCATAAGAAATTGCTTCTTCTCGGCTCATATTCCATTCTCTTGCAGGCGCTAATACCTTCAGGTTAGGGTTTAGTGCCATAATGCCCAAATCAAAGCGTACTTGGTCATTTCCTTTAGCCGTACAGCCATGAGCTACCGCATCTGCACCATATTTTTCCGCAGCTTCTACCAGTAATTTAGCAATTAGAGGACGTGCTAAAGCAGTAGAAAGAGGATAGCGGTTTTCATAGAGAGTATTAGCTTGGATAGCAGGAAAAGCATAATCTGTCACAAAGCTGGCTGTGGCATCTACCACCAAAGATTCCGCAGCACCAAATTTTAAAGCCTTTTGTTGAATTGGCTCTAATTCATCCCCCTGTCCCAAGTCAGCAGCAAGGGTAATTACTTCTTTAACCCCCCACTCATTTTTGAGGTATGGAATACATACGGTGGTATCTACTCCCCCTGAGTAAGCTAAGACAACTTTATTGGCACGTCCCATGATTAGATTTCCTAGAAATATATAACTAAAGGGGTATTGTACATAAAAGCTTACTCTTTAAAATGTTTTTCTTGGTCAATTTTGAGTCATGTAGGTGAAAAATCTCAATCACTCAGTAATTTTTAACTGATCCAGATTCCAAAAAGCACCACCCAGAGCCGAATATTCCACTCCTTCGATGTTGTTGCGGACTGCTGCCATGGAGTAAGGATTAACTAAATAGATAAAAGGCACTTTTGCCGACACTAGCTCCTGAATTTCGGCATAGATAGCTTTACGTTTCTCAACCTCTAATTCTCTTGCTGCCTTAATAAATAATCGACCAATTTCGGTTTCCCAATCAGCAACGACTCTACCTTCTAGGGGTTTTCCTTCTGCTGGCGTGGCAAGATTGAAAATATGGGAGTTACCATCTGGCAACCATACATTTGCTCCGTTATTAGGTTCGTTACCCCCCGTAAAGCCTAGAATAATCGCTTCCCAAGCTAAGGAGCCACCCATTCTACTAGTCAAAACGTTGAAGTTAATAGTTTTAAAGTTTACGTCTATACCAATCGCTTCTAGGTCTTCTTCTACTTGATTACCAATCGCTTCCCGAATTTGGTTACCAGTATTCGTATTCAGACTAAATTTGACTCGATTCCCTTGAGCATCAAATAGTTGACCTTGTGGGTTGTATTTAAACCCTGCTTTTTGGAGCAATTGTTTTGCTTTCTCTGGGTTATAGTCATAACCCTTTAAATCGGGGTTGTAAAAAGGAGACTGAACAGAAATAAAAGACTGCTGTGGTTGACCCAAACCTCGATAAATATTTTTGACCATTCTCTGACGGTTCAGAGCATAAGCTACAGCTTGCCTAAAGTTGAGATTGTTAAACCAGCGAGACTTGATTGGATTAACTACAGGCTTGCCGTTTTGCTTACCTGTATTGAGATTAAATGTTAGATAGCTAGTAGTATAGTCGGGGCCACCATTATAAATGGTAAAATTGCCTTTTTCTTCTTCCTGTTTTAGTAACGAGAAATATTCAGGCTTAACTTCAACTGAATTGAGACTACCTGAACGAAATTGCGTCAAAAAGGTATCTGTAGATTCCACAATTTCCCAGATAACTCTTTTAATATAGGGAATATCTTTGTTTACTACTTCTTTTTTCCAGTAGTAAGGATTCTCTTCAAACACGAGTCTTTGAACAGTGGCGTAGCTTTTCAGCTTATAAGCACCACTGGCAACCAGTTTTTCTGGAGGTGTATCTACTGACCAGGTGGAAAGAAACTTCAAATTGCCAGATTCATCTTTTTGTTTAACAGTTTCTTTTAAGACATGAGCAGGAAAAATAGATGCTCCAGTTACCCCCAAAAAAGGCGCAAACGGTTCGGGGACAGTAAATTTAACCTGTCGATCATTAATCTTCGTTACTTGAGGAAAAGCTCCACTCTCACCAATTTTGAGTACATCTTGCATCCCCGTTGGAATATCAGGATTGAGGTAAAGCTGATTGTAGGTGAAGACAACATCTTCTGCTGTCAAAGGTTGACCATCAGACCATTTGAGGTTTGGTCGTAGAGTATAAACAATTTCTAAATTATCGTCAGAAATATCCCAAGATTCGGCTAAAGCAGGTTCGATCTCGCTCGTAATGGGATGCTGTTTGGTTAAACCCTCCAGCATCATTGCACCTACTAAGCTACTAGTTTGATCGCTAGCGATTACAAAGTTGAAAGTTTTAGGATCGCTTAAAATGACATCAACTAACTGAGGTGGTTGGTCGGGATTTGCCAAGAGAGTACTAGGATTACAGGCTGTCAGAGGAATTAACAACAGCACTGCTAAAACAAGAACCAGACAGTTAGTGACGAATCTTCGGAGTGAGTTGAGCAAATCCAAGACTTATATTTTCCCTTACTCATTTTTAGACAACATTTAGACCACATTATATTTGCTGCCACCAATTTTGAGGCATGAATTTGAGAGTAATATTGTTCAGAGCTATCAGTAGCAAATAAGTATTAAGCGATCGCAAATTATTATTAAATTATTAATTACGCCTAGTGTGAATTAAATTTTAGTAGGTAGACAAAGAATGAAAAGTCAAAACATCAATTTCAAAGGGACGTATAAGATTTGGGCGATTAGCAAAGATTAGTAAAGCTATGCCTTCGGCGATCGCCTTTATTCTTTTCCTTCGCCAAAATAAGCATCGAGTTTGTCTAAAAGGGCAATTCCTCTTGCGGGATTTCCCTTAGCTGCCATAGCTTTAAATCTAGTTTCTGCGTCAAATTCTGCTAGGGCAATAGTGCTTAATTCTTCCATTAACTTATTGAGACTCATTCCTCTAGCTTGAGCTAATTCTTTGAGCCGATCGTGTTTATCGTCTGGGATGCGAACCATAAAAGCTGCCATAGATATCTCCTAGATTATTTGTTCTGGTTTGAGGATTTTAATTTGAGGGAACTGTAATTGAGAACTCTGGAAATCATTGATATTTTTAGTTACGATTATCTGTGCATTACCAGCGATCGCCAACTCGACTAAATGATTATCGGCTTCATCCTTTAGATTTGGTCGCCACAGATAAAATATTTTTACCCATTGACAAACACTCATAAAATCTGTCGATAAATCTTCTGCTTCTTGGGTAGTTAAAGGACTTTTAGATTTGATTTCATCTCGATTCATTACGTCTAGGTACTCGTTAAATAAAGCATTACTCATTAAGAGTTGATAGTTTCCCTTTAGACATTGCCTTAGTAATTCCCGATTAGCCGCTCTTTCCCTGCCAATTAACGCGCCAATATAAACATTGGTATCAACTACTATTTTTGTCCCCATGTCTACATGATATCTTATATGATATCAAATATCAGAGTGTAGTTGTTTGCTCTCTTGGTAATTGGTCAGCTTAGTTAATTCTCAATTAACCTCGTTAATTATTTATATGACATCTAGTAATCAGATTGGTGTAGCCGTAGTTGGGACAGGATTTGGGCAAAAGATCCACATTCCAGGTTTTCAGCATCATCCCCGCACTGAAGTAGTCGCTATATATAATCGCGATTTAAATAAAGCTAAAGCAATTGCCGATCGACATCAGATTTACTATGCCTATAATGATCTAGCTAAAATTCTCTCCTTGCCTGAAGTAGATGCCGTAAGTATCTCCACTCCGCCGTTTTTACACTACGATATGGCGAAGCAAGTCCTATCAGCTAAAAAGCATCTGTTGTTAGAAAAGCCAATGGCAATGAACGCCACCCAGGTTAAAGAACTATATCATTTAGCTCAGGCTCAAGGAGTAACGGCGATCGCTGATTTTGAATTTCGCTATGTCCCCGCTTGGCTAGCTTTAGCTGAACATCTGGAAAATGATTATGTGGGCAAAAAAAGATTAATTAAAATCGACTGGTTGGTAACTAGTCGTGCTGACTCCCAAAGAGACTGGAATTGGTATTCTCAGCAGCAAGCTGGAGGGGGTGCTTTAGGCGCAGTGGCTTCCCATGCCTTTGATTACATCAACTGGCTGTTTGGCTCTGTATCAAAGCTCTGTGGCTATCTTAACTGTGCTATACCCGAACGTCCTGACCCCAAAGACGGCGGCATAATGAAGCCTGTCGATGCCGATGATACCTGCTTAATTATGCTGGAATTAGCCGATGGTACTCCCGTGCAGCTATCTATTAGCTCTGTTACCTATGGTGGTAGAGGTCATTGGTTAGAAATTTATGGCGAAACAGGAACTCTAGTTCTTGGCAGCAGTAACTTAAAAGATTATGTCCACGGCTTTGAACTGTTTGCTGCTCCCGCAGGTAAATCTTTAAAAAAGATAATCATTCCTAAAAATTTAGAGTTTCCCCAGATATTCACCGACGGTAGATTAGCTCCTTTTATTCGTGTAGTCGATCGCTTTGTGGCATCAATTGATACTGGAACATCTCTAGTTCCGTCCTTAAAAGAAGGGGTCTATTCGCAATTACTGATGGATTTAACCCATAGATCGCACCAACAAAAAACTTGGGTTGACGTGCCTAATCTCGAACAATTTATGACTAACTAGATCGCAGCCTAAAAGTCAAGACTTATTGACAATTCGCAATTGGCAAAATGAGAAAAGAAGCCTATTATTGAGTTAAGGTCAGTAAAAACACTTAATAGTATCAACTAAAGAGAGAATAACTCTGTAACAAATTTGACTGTCGCTCAAAGTATTATTTTTCATTGAAGTAGAACCAAACAATAATAACGCTGTTGATATTTAATCGCAGTTAATTACTGTTGAACTAGACTGAATTATTTAAGCAGAGAGTATCACCTATGCTATCCACCACTTCAATCAAACGTTATTCTATTTCCGCAATTCGCGAAGAAGCTATCAACCTGTTAGAAGTTGGCGCTATTGCACTCAATCAACCTTTAAGGATTTTATTTGAATATCTGCCCGTTAATGAATGGAATACGATTGAATCTGAACTTGAAAGATATGATTATTTCTTGCGCGATCGCATTATTGATTTAGTAGGTGAAATTAACTGGGAAAGTGACTAAGTTTTGCAGTTAAAAATAGATATTTCTGCGATCGCAGAATCAGATTTACAGGTAATAGACTTGTTGTAAAATAGGCTCTAAATTTGTCTGAAACGTAAAGACTGAAGGTGTTTCAAGCGACAAAACATTTTGATAGCTGTAAGCTAGATATAATAAGCGTTTCAGCGACTTTTTTCGTTATTACGCAACAAGTCTAATATCTCAGCTATTTTTACTTTAGAAGAACCAATAGTATCTTCCGCTCTTTCATAGAATGCGATCGCATCTTCTCCATTATGCGCTCCACTGAAAATCAGACCATCAACTCGGTCGTATAATTCTAGGTGTTCGTAGAAATAACGTCCCCATGCTTGGGTAATCTCTCTTTTATTAGTTACTACACAATTGATACGCTAAAATTCAAAGTTTGATTTCACTGAGCATCATCATACTATTTAAAGTGTATAATGTGCATAACAATACACATTAAGCAGATTAAGCAAACTATGCGTACCAACATTGAAATTGACGATGAGCTAATGGAAGAGGCTTTTAGACTGACTAATGTTAGAACGAAAAAAGAACTAGTTCATTTGGCTCTAATGGAATTTGTCAAAGCAAAAAAGAAGAAAGATCTTTTGGAATTGAGCGGAAAAATTCAGTTTCATGAGGGTTACGATTATAAGGCTCTAAGAGGCAGTTAACTATGCTGCTGATCGATACATCAGTTTGGATTAAGTTGTTTCGCAATCCTGATAACAATTTCAAGCAGATTTTGATTGAGGCTATTGATGGTCAAGACTATTATTTGTCTCGATTTACCCAAACTGAGTTGTTGCAAGGAGCTAGAAACGAGAAAGAATGGACGGAGTTGAATAATTATTTGTCAACTCAAGACTATATCGATCCTGGTGTTCAGTCATGGAGCCATGCTGCTCGAATCTATTATGAACTGCGTCGTCAAGGAATAACAGTTCGCAATACTATTGACTGTCTGATCGCAGCTTCAGCTATTGAGCATGATCTATTATTAGTACATGATGATCGCGATTTTGAAGCAATAGCTCACGGTACTCCTCTTAATGAAACTCGCGTTTGAATCAAACAATGGTAGAAAGCTTAATCCTACATGTGTTTACTGCGCCAAGAATTACCGCTAATAGTTATTGAGTGAACTAAAGTGAATCAGATTGATTGGCATCGGCTAGCTACTTTATATCGTCAAAAATATTTAAATAATCGACTAAAGGAAGGTGGCAAAAGTTATCAAGATGCTAATCTTGGTATTCCTATTTTTCCTAATAATTTGCAACTAAGAAAATATCAGCATCAAGCAGTAGCTAACTGGCTTGAAAATAAGGGCAGGGGAACACTAAAAATGGCGACAGGTAGTGGCAAAACCATTATTGCTTTAGCGATCGCCCAAGAACTTTATCAGCAGATTAGATTACAAGTACTATTAATAGTCTGTCCAACTCAGCATTTAGTTTCTCAGTGGTCAAGAGAATGTCAAAAGTTTAATCTTCAGCCGATTATTGCCATGACGCGGGTAGATAATTGGCAAGGAGAATTATCCAATCAGCTATATAATTTACAAAATTCAGCTCAATCTTTTCTGACAATTATTACCACTAACTCAACCTTAATTAGTGATAGTTTTCAATCCCAGTTAAAATACTTTCCTGCCAAAACTTTAATTGTAGGAGATGAAGCACACAACCTCGGTTCAACTCAAAGCGAATCCTGTTTACCTCGTAACATTGGTTTGCGTTTAGCTCTTTCCGCCACTCCAGAAAGACAATACGATGAATTGGGTACACAAGCATTATTAGACTATTTTGGGGCAATCCTTCAGCCAGAATTCACCTTAGCCGATGCCATTAAACAGGGTGCATTAGCTCGCTATCTTTATTACCCCGTATTTGTCGAACTAACCACCTCAGAAGCCTTAGAATATGCCAAACTTACCCAACGAATTGGCTGGAATTTACACAAAAATCCGAGTTTTCAGGGTAATGATACTTTAACCTCTTTGTTAAACAAGCGATCGCGTTTAATTGCCACCGCAGCGAATAAACTAACCTGTCTCAAAGAATTAATGGCATCGAGATTAAATACTAGCCATACTATTTTTTATTGCGGAGATGGACATCTCGATAATGATACACGCCAAATTGATGCTGTTACGCACTTGTTAGGTAAAGAGTTAGGCTATCGCGTCAATACCTATACTACCGATACCTCTTTAGAAGCAAGAGAACGTTTACGTCGTCAATTCGAGTCTGGAGAATTACAGGGTTTAATTGCGATTCGGTGCTTAGATGAAGGAGTCGATATACCTGCAATCAAAACTGCGATTATCCTTGCTAGCAGTAGTAATTCTCGCCAATTTATTCAGCGTCGTGGTAGAATTTTGCGTCCTCATCCTAGTAAACAACAAGCTACACTATTCGATACAATAGTCATCCCGCCAAATTTAGATCGAGAAACTTGGGAAGTAGAAAAGAATCTTTTACGTAAAGAATTACGCCGATTTCTCACTTTTGCCGAATTGGCTGATAACGCCGAAGAAGCGACAACACAATTATTGAGGCTACAAGAGCAATATAAACTATGAAGAGCAAAGAGTATTTACAGCAGTTTTCAATTGAGTAGACACATTAATTTATCGAAGTAATGAGTAATGAGTAATGGGTAATGGGTAATGGGTAACTGAAATTCGCTGTAACTTATTTACTATTAGTGAGACAAAAATTAGATAATGATGAAACGTGAGTATATCTAAGTAAAAATTAAAGCAAAATGATTACTAGTAATGAGTTAGATTGGTTGGCGGTATGTGGTTACTTGGGAGTAACTTTGTTTGTGATGTGGCGCATCTTTACTGCTGATTAAAAAGTCTAAAGATCGCTTTTCCCCTTAATACCTTTAAACTAGATAGAGCGATCGCTTTATTGTTTTTTGATGGTCATATTTAATTTAAACCGTCCATTTCAGTAATTAAAAACTCTCGCTCTATATTTGTTATTTCTGTTTGAATTTCTGAATCTTCAGCCATTGCTTGCAATTGCTTTTCTAGGCTAGTTTGATTAGCTTGTTTTTTGTTTTTGCTTTTAGTCAATAGCAAAAAATTTAATACTTCTTTGATCAAATAATCAGGAGCTTTTTCTATCTCTTTGAGCAATTGCTCTTTTTCCTTCATAGTTAACTCAAGCTTATATAATATTCAATATTGATTAATTTTTATTTTATCTAAAATATATTTCAAAGAGCGATCGCACTTTGAACTTAAATCATTTGTAATTTAAAAATCAGGAGAGTATTAAGTCAAACAATAACTTCATTTTGTAACGATCAATGTTTGTTGCTCACGCTATGCTGCATAACTCAGACAAGCTAATATATCCTCTATTGTTAGATAAGCAAAATCCTCAAGTATCTCTTCGTAAGTCATTCCCGCAGCTAAATAAGACAGCACATCATAAACTGTAATTGTCATGCCACGAATACAAGGCTTTCCACTTCGTTTTCCTGGTTCGATTGTAATGATGTCGCGGTAATCCATAATAATTTTTACTGTAGACTTGTTTGCTATCTTCTTATGTTATCCAATGCGATCGCAACTCTCCCAATATCTTTAAAACTAAATAGTGCGATCGCTTTTCATCTCAATAACTCTAAATCAGATTGAATCTATAAAACTGGCGATCGCGTTAATATTTTATTATGCCAAACAATTTTTTCATTTTGATCTTAAAATCAGGAATAATTAATTTAAATCAGCTATAAAAGCTTTAATATTTTCTCGCCATAAATTTTGATTTGCTGTTACTAATAACTCATGTTCGGCATTAGAAAAACTAACTATTTTTTTAGGAGCATTAATATTTTGATAAAGATTATCTATAGCTTTTTGATCGACTGTTAAGTCTTGCTGACCTTGCAATATCAAAGTAGGACAATTAACCTGTTGAGCATAATTAATGGGATTGTGAGTAAATCCGTTAAAGCCGTGCTGTATTCCTCCCCAAAAGACAATTAATTCACCTAAAGGAAAAGACGGGATTTGAGATTCGGTCAATCTATTTTTTACTGCACTTAGAAGAGTACTGAAAGGAAGCTCTAAAATAATTCCTTCAACTTGAATATTATCTTTAGCGATCGCTCTCAAAATAGCAGCACTGCCCATTGAAATGCCATATAAGATTATTGGTTGTTCGGGATATAAATTTTTAATATAATTAGTCACCAAAGTAACATCTTTACTTTCTTTGATTCCTACAGTAGTAACACTTCCACTTGAGCCACCCGATCCCCGAAAATCTACTAATAAAGTTGTATAATCTAGTTGATTAAAAATTTGAGCTGAAGTTAATAAACTACTTTTAGTACTATTTTTACCGTGGAATAAAATTATTGTACCTTTAGGTTTTAAAGCAGGAGATTTAATTAACCATGTATCCAACCATTCTTGTTGATTGATTTTAAGACGAATGCTAGTATATGCTAATTTTAAACTACTCGGTGTTTTATTATTTCCAGGACGAAGATATCCCAAACCAAATAAAGTGCGATCGTGATAATTAGTTAGAATATATGCACCTAAATAACCTGCAATATTGATACTTACAAGAGTAACTATAAAAGTTATCCAAAGATAATTTTTTTTATTGAAAAAACTATGTTTCATGTAGATATTAAATTGGTTTTAGCAACACACAATACTACATTTTGTTAAGATAAATTATTAAAAAGTTTTGAATTACAGCTGGAGGGTGGACATTTGCCCACCTTAGCCATTTAAAAACCTAACCAATTAATTCCATTGCCCGTTTAACAAAATTATCCGCAGGAAAGTAGGGTGGACATAGTCAAGTCTATAAAGACAAAAGACAATTGTTGATAATGCCCACCGCAATTCAATTGACATTGGATAATAAAATGATTCAGATTATTATTTGGTGGGCAATAAGCTAATTAATGAAACGTTAATTTAAATCTTGTGATTTTTTGTACCAAAGTATTTGTGGAGCTTATCTTTTAGGACTAGCTTCGCGTCGCCCATCCTACAAATGAGATCGCACTTTTAAATCAGACAGAGTGATAAATTAAAAACCTTGAGTTACACTTCGCTCAACATAATTATAAAAAATTATAAAAAACTTTAATTATTTTGATAGGGGCAAATATGGGGAAAGTTCTCTATGCTCTAGTAAATCAGGGCTATCTTCACAAGCTAATTGCCAATATTTAATTGCAGGTACTTCTATCAAAGCAATATTATCTAAATTTAAAAACTCACTGTACCCATCTTGTTCGTATTGCTCTAGAAACAATGCTCCTGAAGGAATTTCATTATTATCAGAGAAAAAAATTGGATCATTACATAATGTTCTTAAATCAGCCAAAGTCCACCACAGTCTTTTATCTAATAAATAAGAATCTTGTTCCCCATCCAACCAATAAACATTGGCTTCACTAAATGATATCCAATTCCAAGATTCTTGCTTCGTTTTTTCGTGATTCATAATTACTCCAATCACTTTTTCGGCAAAATCTTTAGAAAGATTATAATTGATTGCAATTTCTGAAGCCGTTACTCCATCTTCTAGTTGTTCTACATCGCAATCAGTAAGAAACCTATATATTTCTGGATGAGAAAATGGAGGAGAACCTTCATAATGATCTGTGTAAACTTGTACTGTTTTTAATGCTTTAGTATTAACGAATACTATCTTATTATCCATCGTTTCAAAAAATATCCAATTAAAGGATAAAAAACCCTCATCGGGTGCAGGGAAATAACTATGTATATTTTTTGCTGCAAGATCGTCAATAGGATAATCTTTAAGTTGAGAAATTCCTCGTAGTTTTAAATGAACTCCTCCATAATAACCAATTAGCTTTTGCCGACTTTTTTTTTCTGATTCGCTCAAAAACCAATTACCATATCTTGTTCGACTATATTTAGCTATTCCTAATAGTTCATCTACAGAGCAATCAAGAACAATAGCAAGTTCTTTTAATGACTCAGAGGGAATATTTGTTTTGCCTGTTTCCCAACGTTGAATAGTTTGCTGGGTTGTATTTAATCTCTCAGCTAGATTTGCCTGAGTTATGTTCTTTGCCTGACGAAGTTGTTTTATTCTAACCATAGATAGTATGGATTCAAATGGATAAAATAATTTTAACACTTTTAATGTGTATTAAGAGTGTTAAAACATCTTTTACGTGTTTTTTTAGCTAAATATCTCTTGGTAAATAAAACAACAAAGTAGTTGAGGGGCGGACAAAAGCCCACCTTCCCCATCTAAAAACCTAACCAATTAATTCCATTGCCCGTTTAACAAAATTATCCGCAGTAATCCCGTTAAACTGCATAATCTGTCCTGCACTAGCTGTAGTTTCGCCACGCTTCCAAGCAAAAACATCGCGTTTACTATTACTGCGTAACATCACAGGTTCTAACATGGCACTTGAACCACCAGTAACACCTAGTAAAGCATCGCCATCAAACAGGTTAGAAAATTCAGCATCACTAAGAAAATCACCATCTTGTTCGCGACTGCAACTATCCCAAGCAACATCAGTTGAGCGATATAAACGACGGGGATTAATTATCGAGATGATTTTTGAGCCAATACCCTGAGCTTTTAATTGTTCTGCTGCTTCAAAGACAGGAATTAAAGTCATGTCGCCAATTACGGCAAACACAACTTTACCCCCCTTATTAAGGGGGGATTGGGGGGGATCAATTTCTTGAAGGACGATGCCACCTTTAGCTAATCCCTCACGGGTTTGTTCGAGGGTAGTACGAATTTCTAGGGGAGATTTACTAGCGGTAATGGTAACGCCTTTATTTTTGGTGCTTAATGCCCATTCATAACAAGCCTGGATACTATTAGCATCACAGGGAAAGAGGGGAAAGATATTACCGTTACGCATCATCCCTGCAAAGTAATTTTCTACTTCAGGACGTTGATGTGTCCAGCCGTTGCGCCCTTGTTCTAATGCCCCTGCGGTAAATAAAGTGATGGTCGATGGTGTGGAACGGCGTAATTCTGCCATTGCTTGGGTTACTGTCTGCCAAATGGGTAAGCCGTTAATGACAAAGGATTCATAGGAACACCACAAAGTGCGCGCCCCAAATAAAGCTTGGGCAGCTGCTAATCCCGCACAGGCATCTTCGCTTAAGGGTTCATATACCTGTCCTTGAGGCTGTTGGAAATAGGTTGCGTCTGTGGTGGGGTGGATAATTTTTAGGGCAGTATTAATATTATTAATCCCTGATGCAGCATTGCCATCCGCATTAGCCACAATAAAGTCTTTGTCCTGTTGTCCTACATAACCAACGATCGCACCCATGGCTGTCGTGGCTACTTGCTTTTCCCCACCGACGCTATATTCTTGCAGGGGAATGTTACCTAAATCGCAAATTGGGTATTCATGCTCAGTTACAACTGTATTAACCGCAGCACCGCCATTCGAGCGCAGATAATTATCTCTGACCAGCTGCCAAGCTTCGGGAGTTAAGGCTCTTTCTTTCAAAGCTGCCACAATGTAGTCTTTGTCTAAACTATCTCCAGCATAAAGATTGTGGGATTGCGCGCCCCGCTTATGCACTCCTGCTCCTTTGAGCTGCTTAACAATCAAGACAGTCAATTTACCATCAAGAGCTGATTTGGCTGCCATATCGGTTGCTTCTAATACCGCTTGGGTAAATGCCATTCTCCCAGCTTGAGAAAACAGGGTGCTGTCTACATAGTCGCTGACTTGATTACTATCGTCGTAATCTTTTGCATTTACCAGAATCACCTCGGTAAAGCCATTACCTGCCCAATAGTCAATCATCTCCTCGTTGGTTTTAGTGGAAACCATGCTGTGATGTTCTTGGGAATAGCCATTCCAAACGAGAATGGGCAAGAAGTTGGTCACCTGGGGAAACGCCGTATTAAAGTGACCAAAGCTACTCATGATATAGGGTTCACCTAAGCCACCATCACCAATAGTTACGGGGAATAAGACCCCTGGATGTAATTTTGCCCCCGCCATGGCGAAATGTTGCCCCTGTCCCAATGGCCCTGCGGGGTTCAACAAGCCAGGAATTTGTCCTGAAAGATGACCGAGCAAACCATGAGTTTCTCGAAAGCGATCGCCCATTTCCTGCACATTATTAATGCCCATCGCCTCTAAAGAAGTATCGAGGAAGACGTTGCTATAGAAGCCTGGAGCGTGGTGTCCCACTTCCGTAATAATGTTTTTATGACCCAGCATTACCAAAGAAGCGATCGCCTCAGCAATAGAAGCAAAACCCCCAGGATGTCCTGACTGCTTACTGGCAGTAACTTGCAGGGTTAAATAACGTAAGGCATCAGCAGCCAACATGGTTTGGTAAACTGCTGCGGGATCTGTCGGGGAGGCGATCGCAGTTTGGCCTTCTTTAATGGCTGGAGAACTATATTGGTCAAAATCTGGCAAGCTATCTTTGAAATGTTGAATTCCTTGACAAAAAGTGGGAACATTTGTGGCAACAGTCATAAATCTATCCTTCTTTGAGGGAACTGCAAGTTTTAAGTAAATCTTACAGTTTTGGGGTGGCTCAAGGAAAATAATCTCGATCGAGACTGTGATCGATCGATGATCATCGATCATTGAGTTAGCTACTCTTGCTCTAGCAAACGACTCAACTTGTTTTTGACATCCTGAATCTTTTCCTCACATTTAGAGAGAGCAACCACGCGCAGATCGATTTCTAAAATATTGTCTAATCTGGTTGTTTTTTCCCACACTTTCACTTCCTCAGCCGACTCATGCTGATAACGGAAAGTTACTGTGTCTGATGCTACCTCTAATATTTCGACATTTTTGACCCAACCATTACTGCTTTTGACGTATAGCCAAACGTTAGGCTGACCGATAAGTTCCTGTAGTTTAGTTTCCATAATTAGAAATTAAATTAGTCGCATGGATGTATAAAATATTGCATCCACTATAAGATATATCTTTCTCCTTTGCACGATCAATTAAGACAAAATTTGTCTAACTTAGGATAGATGACTAAAAATGATCTAGTCAATTGGCGATCGCTTGTCACCGAGATAAATTAAGATCGTAGAGTCGAAAAGTAATTTAAGCCTACATGTCCAATATTCAATACGTCGGCATGACTGTTGCCAATATGGAGCAGTCAATCAAATTTTATTCAGAAGTCCTCTCGTTTCAAAAAATTAAGGATTTAGAAGTTGCGGGAGAAGATTGGTCTAAGTTACAAGGGGTATTTGGTTTAAGAATGCGAGTTGTCCAGATGCAGCTTGGCTCGGAAATTATTGCCTTAATGGAATATCTCACTCCTCAAGGACGACCAATGCCCGTAGATTCCCGTAGTAACGATCGCTGGTTTCAACATATTGCGATCGTCGTCAAGGATATGGAGCAAGCTTATCAGCACCTGCGTCAGTACAACGTGAAACATACCTCTACTAGCCCGCAAACACTACCAGAGAATTTAAAATCGGCGGGGGTAGAAGCGTTTTACTTCAAAGATCCTGATGGGCATAATCTAGAGTTAATTACCTTTCCTCCAGACAAAGGAGATCCTAAATGGCTACAAGAAACTGACAAATTATTCCTAGGCATTGACCACAGTGCAGTAGGGGTAAAAGATGCTCAAGCTAGTTTTGGATTGTATCGCGATCGCCTTAAGTTAGAATTAGCAGCAGATGTAGAAAACTACGGCATTGAATTTGAACACGTAACCTGTGTCTTTGGCTCAAGGGTTCACGTTAACAGTCTAAAAGGCAGTGATGGTATTGGGTTTGAATTATTGGAATACATTGCGCCTACCGATGGTAAAAGTATGCCTGTAGATAGTCGAGCTTGCGATCTCTGGCACTATCAAACCGTAATCTGTGTCACTGATTTGGCGAGTCTCGAACAGGAATTACGCTCTGCACCCTGTCAATTTATTTCCCCTGGCATAGTTAAGATGTCGAGTAATGAGCTGGGTTTTAGTCAAGCTTTATCAATTAGAGATTTAGATGGTCATGTTTTGCATTTAGTCGAAGCATAAACTACTAGTCGGTCAATTTGGAATTGATGGGTTGAGATTAGGTAGTGGGTAGGGGCGAACGGCGACGCGAAGGACGCGACGTAAGGAGCTAATCCTTTAGGGCTAATCCTTTAGGGCGTTCGCCCGTACAGGCAGTGGGTAGTAGGTAACAAACTCATTACTCACATTGTCCCCTTGTGGGATTACTATTCCTCAAATGTTATACATGATCTTAAACTAGCAACACTGCGATTAATGAGCGATATTCTGTTTAAGGAAATTCCGACTGTAGATCTTCATGATTTTGCTTCAAATCGTCCTCTGGTCAAGCAAAATTTTGTGCAAACTTTGGGCAATGCTTTTGAAAATATAGGTTTTGTTGCTGTGAAAAATCATGGTTTAACCGATGCCATGTCTGAAAATCTTTATCATGCAGTTAAACAATTTTTCGCCCTTCCCGAAGCAACCAAACTAAACTACGAAATATCAGGTATCGGGGGGCAAAGAGGCTATACCGCCAAAGGAAAAGAACATGCTAAAGGTAGAAGCGTCGGCGATCTCAAAGAGTTTTATCATGTGGGACAAGAACTAGCTGAGGCAGAGTTAACTCGCTTGAATTACCCTGCGAATATCTTTCCCTCAGAAGTACCAGAATTTGCTAATGCCACAATCACCGCTTATCGCACTTTAGAAGCAGCAGGAGTGCAAATCCTCAGAGCGATCGCCCTTTATCTTCAGCTAGAGGAAAACTATTTTGATCGTCAAGTCAAACTAGGTAATAGTATTTTGCGCCCAATTCATTATTTCCCCATTAATAATCCTCAAGATATTCCCGCCAATGCAGTACGAGCAGCGGCCCACGGCGATATTAATCTAATTACTCTATTAATGGGTGCAAGTGCGGAAGGTTTAGAGATTTTGCGTCAGGATGGCAACTGGATTCCTTTTACCGCCCTACCTAATCAGATAGCGGTTAATGTAGGAGATATGTTGGAAAGATTGACTAACAAAAAACTTAGGTCAACTATTCATCGGGTAGTCAATCCAGCGCAAGGATTTTGGGATACTCCTCGATATTCGATTCCCTTTTTTATGCACCCCGTTTCCGAGATGGATCTAAGCTGTTTAGCTGAATGTATTGATGAGCAACATCCTAAGCAGTTTGAAGATCTTACCGCTGGAGAGTTTTTGACTCAGCGCTTGCGAGAAATTGGCTTAATCAAAGAAGATGTTTGACTTAATCATGTTGTGTCGTTGCTGGCGATCGCTTTGCTGCTAGATAAATTGGCCAAACGTTTATGCCATTGCTGTTGATTTTTGTAGGCATCTTTCACATATGGCGAGTAACGAATTAAGTTGATTAAACAATGGTTGAGAATTGAAACAGGAAACTTGGTCGGTCTAATAATATCCATAAACAATATGACTCGAATTTCGTTAGTTTTATTCCAGACTTCATGGACAAAAGAATCATCAAATAAAAGACTTTTTCCTTCTGACCAATGGCGAAATTCAGTTCCTACCCGAATAAAGCAGTTGTCTCGATCCTGGGGTATTTTTAAGGCTAGTTGATAACGCAATAATCCTTTATAGGGACCACGATGTTCGGGAATATGTTTTCCTGGTAGCAAAATTGAAAAGAATGCTGTTTTCATCCCTGGTATGCTCTCGATGAGCAAAACCGTCAATGGGCAACGCTGGCAGTTTTGCTCTATTTTGATGCCATAGCCATACAAAAAGAAAGTTTTCCATAAACCATCGTTACTCAAGCGATATTGGTCCTGAGAAATATCGTGAAATCCAGGTAATTGCTCTGTAGATTTTAAAACTATATCTAGTTCTTTTCTAATAGTTTGCCAGTTCTCTTCAAGTTTGGATGACCAATCAAAGTAATTGGCATCGAAAAAAAAGTTATTGCCGATCGCCGAATAACGCGAGATCGTATCTTCTAACCAATTAAGAATTGTTTTACCAACTTTATAAATTAAAAAATATCTGATTGTTTGTTTGAGCTTCATAGCATCAATTTTCCAGACAACTAAACTTAATTAACTTAAAGTTATGAGATTACTATAACTATGTTTTTAATTTTGGTGCAGAATACTAATAAATTTAGGTAAAGAGACTTATGAAATCTTCAAATCTCTTTACCTCGACTTGAGCCAATTCTCCCAGTTGTACTAAGATTAAAATTGATTAAAATTTAATAAATTTTCGGGGAATATCATCAAAAGAATAATTATCATCACTATTTTGTTGATTAATAATCGGCTCTAATAAGCGATCGCCTTCGGGGATTAGCGCCTGATATTTATACTTGGTAATGTTTAATTCAGGCTGGCTCAGAATTTTACGGAGATAATCTTGCTGTTGGGGACTAGAACCATCGCTAATCAGATCTTGAGCTTGATTGCCTTGATGATCGCTAATCGTTACGGATGCTCCACTGCTAACTAAAAGCTCAACTACTTCTAAACGAGAATTAGCTACTGCATACATTAAAGCTGTTTTTCCCTCTGGTGTTTGAGCATCAATCTCTGCACCACTATCTAGTAGATGCATAATGATTTGTAGTTTGTCCTGCATCGGTCGAGCATCTTGAATACCTAAGATAGCAGCTTTCATTAAGGGAGTCTGACCGTTTTTTGCTTTAAAGTTGGGGTCAGCACCATTGAGGAGTAATAGCTTAACGGTATCAGTCAAACACCAAAGAATGGCAATGTTTAAAATAGTGCGCCCTTGACTGTCTCTAACATTAGGGTTAGCACCATGTTTAAGTAGTAAACTTAAGCACTTTGATTTAGCGGTGATCTTATATGAAGTCTTCGGGCGATCGCCTAGTTTTTCCAAAGGCAAAGTAAACCAGTCTTTGCTAAAAGCCAGAAAGATTAGAGGCTCATGAGCTTGACCGACAAGCCGTACATTTGGGTCAACTCCTTTATCTAATAGCTTTTTGACCATGCTCGGATCGTTATTCGCCACCGCCTCCGCTAACTTCAATTCCTGAGCCTTGCTAAAAGTGCGATGTTTTTTGACAAGATGATAAATGATCCAACTCACAAGCTTAAATTTCACCATTTCAAGATCTAACCTGTTGCCCTAGTGCTGGTTATATTGATAGATTACCCAACTCCTCAACTTAAATTTCATCTTTATTTTATCTTTGATTAGATCAAATGTATGTTAAGGGCTGGGTGATCAATACACGATCGCAATTCAGCTATTCAGGCTGGGTCGAGGTCAGGGTATGGGTCGGGACAGGGCTACGTCCATAAAGATGGGTTAAATATTTTAGGCGACCGCTCAATTCATCATTAAACGCCTCCGCGCGACAGCGCCAACTCCAGTTACCTGTAGGTTGAGAAGGAGTATTCATTTTAGCATCTGTGCCTAAACCCAAAATATCTTGAAATGGCAGCACGGCAGTATTGCCAACTGAACTAAGCGCTAACCGAATCATCGCCCAGTGAATGCCGTCGTTACCCACGCAGCCAAAATAATCGCTTACTTGAACATTAGCTTCAGGCGATCGCTCATTAAACCAGCCTACAGTAGTGTCATTATCGTGAGTACCTGTGTAAACAATACAGTTGCGGTCTGTATAGTTATAGGGTAAAAAACCATTAGCTGGATCGCCATCAAAGGCAAACTGCAAGATTTTCATACCAGGGAAGTTAAATTTATCCCGTAGCGCCTCAACTTCAGGAGTAATGACCCCCAGATCTTCTGCCACAATTGGTAGTTTGCCCAGCTGTTTGTCTAGCCGTTGGAAAAATTCATCTCCAGGAGCATCTAACCAAGTGCCATTCATCGCGGTAGTCTCTCCGTGGGGTACTGCCCAGTAAGCTTGAAAACCTCTAAAGTGATCGATCCGAATAATATCGACATATTCCAAGATGGCTTCTACTCTTCTAATCCACCATTTAAAATCGGTTTTTTCCAGTTCTTGCCAATTGTAGACAGGATTACCCCAAAGCTGTCCTGTCTCACTAAAATAGTCTGGAGGAACACCAGCCATAAGCGAGGCTTCTCCTGTATCGGGGTCTAGCTGAAAAATGTTGCGGTGCGCCCAAACATCTACACTATCATGAGCAACATAGATGGGGATATCGCCAAACAGCTGGATGCCTTTCTCGTTGGCATATTGCTTGAGATTTTGCCACTGAGCGAAAAACTGATACTGAACAAACTTGTGAAAGAAAATATCATCAGTCAATTTTGCTCCCCATTCTGCCATTGCTTGAGGTTGACAAGCGGAAATATCTGCTGGCCACTGATTCCACCCACTACCATGATGAGCATCTTTTAAGGACATAAATAGAGCGTAGTCACTCAGCCAATCATTTTGTCGGTTACAAAAACGTTGAAACTCTTCTTTGGCTTCGTCTGAGGCGATCTCCTTAAAGCGATCGCTTGCCTTGCGCAGCAAAGGCATTTTCATTTTAATCACCCCCTCAAAGTCCACCCGATCTTGAGGAAAGTCTGGCAAATTCTGTAGATCCTCCCAGGTTAATAAATCCTGTTGTTGGAGAATTGCGGGGCTAATTAATAACGGATTTCCTGCCAAAGCAGAATAAGATAGATAAGGAGAGTTGCCATAACCTGTCGGTCCAATTGGTAGTATTTGCCATATTTGCTGGTCACTATTTGCCAAAAAATCGACAAATCGATATGCGTTCTCGCCCAAATCGCCAATCCCAAAACGGCTAGGCAGAGAGGTGGGATGAAGTAATACACCGCTAGCGCGAAAATCTAACATTTATGATTGATGAATTTTAGTGATTTTTGTCTTTATGCTCTGGTTAGAGATTATTCTGTCGCGAGACGACAAACTAATCTTTGCCCGTTGCTGAAACCTTAACTTTTTCAAAGCTTTGGTATCTGTCTAATTTACAAAAGTTTGAATAAAGTTATCTAGCATTGTGTAACAAATTTCTGCTCAGATGTAGTCGATTTTTGGTAGCGTAATATATCAGGAAAAAATAACTAACCTCGACAATAACCTTATCCGAAGGTGTATGCTAAAGCACTAGCGGCGGCTTTTGGGTAAGAAGATTCTTACCCAAAACGCGCCTTAGCTTCGCGTCGTCCTTTAGGGCAACGGGTCACAGACCCGCAACGGTTTTGCGAGACAGCACGGTCTTGAGGGTTTCCCTCATAAAGTGACTGTCGAGGTTGTCTCACAAATTAAAACTTTATTTAAAGATTTGCCTTCGGCTATCTTGATTTAGGAGAATCAAACGATGACTATTTTATTTCAGTTGGTACTAGCTGCTCTAGTTCTATTTTCTTTTGTCATGGTAATTGGCGTTCCCGTTGCCTATGCTTCCCCCCAAAACTGGGAGCAATCTAAATCTTTGATCTATGTTGGATCGGGGATTTGGACTATTCTTGTGATAGCAGTGGCAGTGTTGAATTTTTTTGTTATTTAGACGACAAATGTAGGGGGAGAACAGTCGTTTCCCCTTACAAAGTTAATGCTCTAGTAAGCGCAAATTACTCTTAGATTTAAATTTATTTTATTTTATGGCTGTTTTTGAAGGAACGTTTGCTGGAGATGTATCAAATCTGCGGATGGCGATCGTAATAGGTCGTTTTAACGATCTTGTAACGGAAAAGTTAATTTCTGGCTGTCAAGATTGCTTAAAGCGCCACGGTATTAATATTGAGCCTGATAATGGTCAGGTAGACTATGTATGGGTTCCTGGTAGCTATGAGATTGCCATGGTAGCTCGACAATTAGCTTTCTCTGGTGGTTATAATGCCATCATTTGCTTGGGAGCAGTTATTCGAGGGCAAACCCCTCACTTTGACTATGTGTCGTCTGAGGCAGCTAAAGGGATCGCAGCAGCCAGCTTCCAATCAGGTGTCCCCGTAATTTTTGGCGTACTAACGGTGGATACAATGCAGCAGGCGCTTGAGCGAGCAGGTATCAAAAGCAACTTGGGCTGGAACTATGCTTTAAATGCACTAGAAATGGCAAGCTTGATGCAGCAGCTTAATAATCGAGTTTTGTCTACTTCTCCCGTTGGCTTACCACCAGGAAACGAGGCAATTACGCTACCTAAAGTTATTGGACAAAATGCATCTGATAGTTAGGATTATTAGTATTAGTTGATGTTGAAATTTTAATTTAGGCTAGATAGAGCGACAAAAACTAAAAATCCGAGAGAAAAAAGAATAATAAAAATAAGCAGCTTAAACTCAAAGCTCATCATCGTCTTCTTGGCTCGGCTGATGGTAACATCATGAATTCCAGAGTTTTGACGCTGCTGTTTAAAGGCAGAATACTTTTGCCTGACTTGATTTCTCGCGAGTAAAAGTTCTAATTCAGCTGACTTTTTATCTTCTTTGGGTGACGCCATAGATGATGTTGGTGAAGCTAAATTATGCTCGGCTGGAAATACTTTATGGGCTTTAGTCGAATTAGTTGATTTTAGCTTTATTGGCTGATTTTCTGGGTTGAGAGATGTTAACAATTCCGATTTAAATGCTGAGTATCCTTGATGTACTAATTTGATTGACCATTCAAGTTCTTCAGCCGATATATTTTTGAGCAGATATCCTTTGGCGCTTGATTTTATTGCTTGGCTGACATAGCTTTCGTCTTCATAGCTACTAAGCATAATAACCTTAATCTGGGGAAATTTAAGGGCAAGCTGATTAGCAACCGCTATGCCATCAATGCCTGGTAAATTGATATCTAATAACACGACATCTGGTTGAGTAGCTTCTATTTTAGCTAATGCAGTCTCACCATTTTCAGCAAAACCTACTAGTTCAATTTCGGCGGAATTTTCTAGCAATACTTTTATGCCTTTGCGGATGATATTTTGATCATCGACTATTAAGGTGCGAATCATATTAAATTAACAGGGTGAATAGAAAAAATAAAATATTGGGGAAATTTATTGAATTTAATTTAATTTATAGGTTACCATCATATATTTTTTTACCAAAATATACTAATTGGTATTATCTTTGAAAATTTTTAAACATCATAAAATAATTAAACGTATATAATATCGACAAACAAAATGCAGAACTTAGCTTAAATTCTGTGGAGATAGATCTAAAATTAGGTAAGTTGTTTTCTACAGAGCAAAAAATCTATGACTAGTGCTGCACCAGCCAAAACAGAGTACGAGGCAATTATTGGCTTAGAAACTCACTGTCAGTTAAGTACCGAAACCAAAATATTTAGTCGCGAAGCTACTAAATTTGATGGTGATAATCCCAATGCAAATATCTCTCCAATTTGCTTAGGTTATCCAGGAGTACTTCCTGTTCTCAACGAGAAAGTACTGGAATATGCAGTGAAGGCAGGGTTAGCTTTAAACTGCCAAATTGCGCCTTACAGTAAATTCGATCGCAAACAGTATTTTTATCCTGACTTACCCAAAAACTATCAAATTTCTCAGTTCGATCTGCCGATCGCCGAACACGGTTGGGTGGAAATTGAGATTGTGGAGCAACCTAACACTGAACCGATTAGAAAGAAAATTGGTGTTACTCGTTTGCATATGGAAGAAGATGCGGGGAAACTGACTCATGGTGGGAGCGAGCGCCTTGATGGTTCGACTTATTCTCTGGTAGACTTCAACCGTGCGGGTATACCTCTGGTGGAAATTGTTTCCGAACCCGATCTGCGTACAGGGAAAGAAGCAGCGGAATATGCCCAAGAAATTCGTCGGATCATGCTGTATCTTGGCATCAGTGACGGGAAGATGAATGAGGGTTCTCTGCGCTGTGATGTGAACATTTCGGTGCGTCCTGTGGGACAAAAAGAGTTTGGCACGAAAGTAGAAATCAAAAACATGAATTCCTTTAGTGCGATTCAAAAAGCGATCGACTATGAAATTGAGAGGCAAATTGCAGCAGTAACCAACGGTGAACCGATCTATCAAGAGACTCGTCTGTGGGAAGAAGGTACACAAAGGACGAAGAGTATGCGTTTGAAGGAAGGAAGTAGCGACTATCGTTATTTCCCTGAGCCAGATTTACCGCCGATTGAAGTTTCGACGGAACAGTTAGAAGCTTGGAAAGCAGAATTACCCGAACTACCAATCAGTAAACGTCATCGTTATCAAGCAGACTTAGGTTTATCAGCTTACGATACTAGAGTGTTGACGGACGATCGCGCTGTTGCCGAATATTTTGAAGCGGCGATCGCTGCGGGTGCCGATACTAAGCAGGTAGCTAATTGGGTCATGGGAGATATTGCTGCCTATGTTAATAGTAATAATTTAAAGATTACGGAAACTGAACTCAAGCCTGAAATTTTAGCCGAGTTAATCAGCTTGATTACGGACGGGACAATTAGTGGCAAAATTGGGAAAGAAATCTTACCCGAACTGTTAACTAAAGGCGGTTCAGCAAAAGCTTTAGTTGAAAGCAAAGGCTTGATTCAAATTTCTGATACAGGAGAAATCGAGCAAATTATCGATGCGGTCATTGCTGCACATCCCCAAGAGTTAGAACAGTTTCGAGCTGGTAAGACGAAGCTAAAAGGCTTTTTTGTCGGTCAAGTTATGAAGGAAACTGGTGGACGTGCCGATCCCAAATTAGCGAATCAATTGTTGGCTAAAAAATTACAAGGTTGATTAATAACTGACGTTACGCAGAGTTAGTTATTACAATTATGTAGGGAGATAGGGAGATAGGGAGATGGGGAGATGGGGAGATAGGGAGCTAATTATTGCCCCAAGTCCCCTAATTCCCGACGCGAAGCTAGTCCTTTAGGGCAACACCCCTACGTAAAAACTATATGGTATAACTCTTGAATTACAGCAACACCGCTGCTCTTTCGGCTAACCCCGATCGCTCTCCTTTAAATAGAGTAATATGACCTGCTAGGGGTTCGTGTTTAAATCTTTCCACCACATAGGTTAAACCGTTACTGGCAGCATCAATATAGGGATTATCAATCTGATCGGGATCTCCTGTGAGAACTACCTTAGTGCCTTCTCCTGCGCGGGTAATAATAGTTTTTACTTCATGGGGAGTTAGGTTTTGCGCCTCATCGATAATGAGAAACTGTTGGGGGATAGTGCGACCGCGAATATAGGTCAGAGGTTCAATTTGCAGCATTCCCATTTCGATTAATTCTTCGTGTCCTCGACGCCAATGTCCAGGTTTTTCCGAGATTTCTTGAGTACGAAAGATTAAGTCAAAATTATCGTATAGAGGCTGCATCCAGGGAGTGAGTTTGTCATTGATATCTCCAGGGAGGTAACCAATATCTTTGCCCATTGGGACAACTGGACGCGAGATTAATAGGCGATTATAGAGCTTTTCATCTGCCACTTTTTGTAGTCCTGCGGCGATCGCCAAGAGAGTTTTTCCTGTACCTGCTTTTCCCACTAAAGTAACCAGCTTAATTGAGTCTTGTAATAACAGGTTGAGGGCAAATCTTTGTTCCCGGTTACGGGGTTGAATGCGAGAAACACCAAGTTTTGGTAGCGCTATTAAAGGAATAATCTTGCTGCTTTTCCCTTCTGCCATGCCTAATGCAGTATGAGATGGATTCAGACTGTCTACTAGGGTAATATCCTGATTGGGTAAAAATTCTCGCTCCAGGGTTACCGAACCAGCTTGGAAAAATTCAGCTATCTGTTCAGCGCTAACTAAAACTTCTGTAGTGCCAGTATAAAGCTCATTAATATCTACTTTATCAGTTTCATAATCTTCAGCATGTAAACCTAAAGCATCGGCTTTAATTCTTAAATTAGTATCTTTGCTAATTACTACCACGGGACATTGACAACTGTATTTAGACTGCAATCCCACCGCCAAAATTGCATTATCAGCAACATCACCGCTTAATTCTAGGGGTAAAGTCTTGAGGGTATCGCGATCGCTCAAGGCAACTCTGAGAGTTCCACCATTGCTTAAGCTTACTCCTGTGGTTAAATTACCTTGTTGACGCAATTGATCCAAAGTACGGGCAACTTCTCTGGCGTTACGACCAGTCATTTCTGGCTGTTTTTTAAACCGATCTAATTCTTCAATTACAGCGATCGGCAAGACTATTTCGTTGTCTTCAAAGCGTAAAATAGCGTTGGGGTCATGAAGTATTACATTAGTGTCAATTACAAAGATTTTTTTCATTAATACTGATTACTGATTACTGATTGAATTTTCTAAAGCCTGTTGTAAATCTTGAGTTAGGTCGGCTACGGCTTGACGACGATTAGTTTGATATGGTTTCCAATAGTCAACAATTAAAAATGGGGGCATGGCGGTAATTTTTACCCATTTTTTGCCCAGATAGGGAGTTTTAGCTTTAGAATCTCCCTTTAATCTAGTGACCATAGTCCACAGTAGTAAAATTGTATCGGCAAATCTTTCGGCGCTGAGATTTTCTGCTAAATAATTCCCCGTAACGCTGACAAAGGTTTCTACTAGCCTCATATGCCATAGTCGCAATTCGGCTTCTGAAGCAACCAAATCAGCCAATCCTTTAACTGCGGGAGCGAGATTGGTTAATTTTGAGATATCTTCACGATAGATACGATTCCAGCCTGCTTGTTCAACTCGACGACAGCGATCGCTAATACTGCCGTTAGACTTGAGACCAAATGATTGTTCTGCGACTTTTAAAGCTGCATCCAATAGAGCTTGTAAACGTTGGGATAAGTCTTGACTAGACTCTAGCTGCTGTTGATAGAATTTGCGATAAAAATCTTCCATTAAAGCTAAAAGATGTTCGGCTAGGGTAATTAGCCGTTGATAAAGTTCCGTTTGTTGATTCTCATTCGGCGTTTTACCATTAACTAATCCCATGGTGCGGTTGGGAGTAGCTGGTAAACCGCTATCAACTTCTAGTTTAGTCAATAACTCATCTAAATATTGCCAAGGTGCTGTTTGATAGAAATACCTAATTCCGATCGGCGCGATCGCTACTGCTTCATCTCGTTTTGCTTTGATTAAATCTTCTTGACACCAAAAGCCAAACTGGGCAATACCAGGCTCAATCGGACTAACTATTTCATTATGACCATTAGTCGCTCCTTCGGGGGCAGCAGCCAGGGGAAACTGTCCATTGACAAACAACTCTCGAATTGAGCGCAAACCCGCCCGATCAACTGCTCCACGCCGAATAGGAGTCCCCCCCAGCTGAGAAATGCCCCAGCCGACTTTTGCTCCTGCCCATAGGGGAATACCGCGATCGTAGATAAAATGAGCATGTACAGGCGATCGCAAAGAAACTCCTGTTTGCTGTGCCAAGCTGGGCAATTGATTCCACAATAATTGAGCCAGACAAGGAGGATCGATCACGGTGGGATGACGAAATGCCAGCAGAAACCGCATCTTCCCCTGTTGAAACTGATGATATAGATCGATTAATTCCCCCGCACGATCTACCTCAACCCTAACAACACTGTGGTTATAGCGTAACCAAAAGGGATTGATTGCCTTAGCGATGTGCCAAATAACTGGGCTATAAGCGGGAGGAATAAACTCCAAGGAAGACTGGGCTTGGGCCATTGTGGTCAACTCAATTATTCAGATATTCAGACTGTATAGCAATACTAGACAATGTTAGGACGTTTTTTACTAATATCTATTTGCGAAGCTTATCCTTTAGGACTACCTGCTACCTACGAGCCGATCACCCTAATTGTCTATCGCTAATTTTGTACGGCTATAGCTGCCAGTTTAGTCCTTTTCGTTCATTGCACCAACACCTTGAAAGAGCAAAAATAAGCCACTAAGAACAATCAGCAGTGCAGCTACGCCGAAAGCAATGTCGGCCCAGTTAGTGTTTTCCATTTGCTTTTTCAAATTGAATATAGAATACTAAAAACATTATCTACTTTTCATCTACCGAATCGAACATAATGTTTCGAGTTATAACTCCTAGTTTTGAGGCGCATTATGAGCGTTGGACAGATGCGCTCAATCAAGCAAACTCACTAATTCCCAATTGCCACGGTCTTTTGCAAGATATTCGGATTTATTACGGCAAAAACTTGATCTGGCTTTATAGTCGCTCCCATAAGTATCCTCAATATATCGGGGCAGGAATTTACGATAAGTTAGCCAAGCTTTTTATTACCGAAGCAATGGAAGAAGCTAACCAAAACCCCAACCCGCAAGAATCTTAATAACCAAGGTAAAACTGAGCTGTCACCATAAATATAAATTTTGTTTTGCCCAAAGTGCTGCTTGAGTGCGATCGCTTACCCCAAGTTGATTGCACGCCGTTATCAATATATTCCTGTATTTTTTCTCGAAGTTCTTTGGGCTGTCTGATGAAGAACGCAGTTCAATCACAAAATCAGGACTAATGGAACTGGTAATCACTTTTAGTTTACAACTGGGGTGCTAGGATTCGAACCTAGGAATGTCGATACCAAAAACCGATGCCTTACCGCTTGGCGACACCCCAACGTTTCGCAACAGAATTCAGTATAGCAATTTCCTCTATAAGTTTGTCAAGTAATTGGGAAAAAAAATTTTATTAAGATTCTACTGCCCTATTTTGGATTGCCTTAATTGCCTGACGCAAACCCTTAGCATGAATTAAACCTACGTATCCTGCATAGAGACATTGCTGTTGTTGACCCAGATAAACATGATTAACGCCAAAAGGGTTATTCCAGGTATGAAGAGTAACGTCAGAAAAACGGACAACAATGCGCGATCGCGCAAAATCACGATAGTCGGTATCAGTCATCCCTCGTACTGTACGCAAACGTTGAATCAACTGATTAGTTAAAGTGGCTTCTGGTGCTAAACCGAGTTGGGGATTTGCCCAAAAATTCTGTATGATCGGCACCATCTCAGCATGGTGTCGCATGGCATTATGAGTAATATCGGATATTAGTAAGCAGTTAGCATAGTCAAACTTAGTATTTTCTACCGTAACTAAACCATCTGTCCCCATTCCCAGATCGCTTGCCACTGATAGGGTGGGAATATGCTGAGCTATCTTTTCTGCCATAGCACGGCGATTTTTACCCAAATCTGCTGCTGTACCCACACCAATAGCTAAAGGATCGACAATCCGCGCAATATTAGACCCCCCCACAGGAGAACCCAACAGAATCAGCGAGTGCACCTGATCCCACCATTGAGGATTACGTTCTAGTACCTCTAACCACATCAAACCCCCCATCGAATGCCCAATTATTTTAATTGGGGTGTTGGGATGACGCGCGATCGCCTCAGTAGCGATTTGTTCTAGGCGTTTAACTAAAGGCTCAATCCGAATAAAAGTTTTAATCAATCCCAAACTAGGTACAATTAATTTAGTCTGGGGATCGACTGCTGCTTTGACTAGCCGACCAAGATTATTGCCTGTATCAGCCCAGCCGTGTTGAGCAAATAATAAGTATTCAGGATGATCATTTACCATCGATTTTCAGAATTAGTTTAAAAGGCAGCTGTTTGACAAGGCTGCCAATGAGCGATCGCTTCGAGCAACTCTGAGGGTTCAGCAACTAGGTAATCTGGCTCATGCTCTTGGAGAATTTCGGCTGCATTAAATCCCCAACTTACCGCAACTACGGAAATGAGGCTTTTTCTCGCCGATCTAATATCTCTAGTTTCATCCCCAACATAAATTATGTCAGATTGAACAATGTTATGTTCCCTAATTACTTGGTTGAGTACTCGATGTTTGCCAAAGATTGCCGTACTAGAATATATATAGCTAAACAAATGATCTAACTGATTTTTTTCCAAAAATATATTGACATTTTCTTTATTGTTAGAAGTGACAATTCCTAAGATATAACCTTGCTTTTTTAACTCTAATAAAACCTGGGCAATACCTTTGATCGGTTGTAGTTCAGCAATTTCTTTACTCAATTCAGCGCGAACTCTTCTGACCAAAAAAGGTAACTTAAAGATCGATATTTCTGAGCGCTTAACTATTTCACGAGAGCTGATATTTTTGATTAAGATTAACTCTTCTTGGTCTAATGCTTTATAGCCAAATTCAGTTGATAGCTGATTGGTTATCTTAGCGATCGCTTGATACGTGTCAGCAATGGTACCATCAAAGTCAAATAAGATTACTTTCACAGTCATGAGAATAATTAAATATATAAATAAAACGCTAAAAAATTAAAGTAATGATAAATAATTAAAATCTTTATATTTGTAATATAATTACAGTTACTTCTCTTCATTAAGATTAGCACGAGCATTGCGTCGCCACATATCAGGCTTAATTCTTCTGAGGGCTGAAGCGCGAAATTGCCTATCCCATTGTACTTCATTAAGATTGGCTAATGCGCTTAATTGAGGTTGTAAATTACCAGTATAAGGCTGAAATTCATTAATGTCTGTCTCTTGAGCAAAACGCTGATTCCAGGGGCAAACATCCTGACAAATATCACATCCTGCCACCCAACCTGATAAATAATCGGCGATCTGTGGCGGTAATTCTGGCTCACGATTTTCGATCGTGTGATAAGCAATACAGCGATTAGCGTCAACAACATAAGGCTGAGTAATCGCCCCCGTCGGACAAGCTTCTAAGCAGCGAGTACAGGTACCACAATGACTAGTATGAGGAGGATCGTTTGTTAGAGATAAATTAGTGACAACTTCGCCTAAAAATACCCAACTGCCATATTTTTTAGTAATTACGTTACCGTTTTTCGCAATCCAACCCAAACCAGCCCGTTGCGCCCAAACTTTGTCTTGAATTGGCGCAGTATCCACTGCATAACGAGTAACAATCGATTCATCTTGCGATCGCAACCAGTTACATAAAGCCTTGAGCTTTTTACCCATAACTTTATGATAGTCTCTACCCCAACCATAACGAGAAATTTTACCGATTCCAGGCTGCTGGGAGTGTTGATGGGGAGTATAGTAATTTAACGCCACTGAAATAACTGACTGCGCTTCGGGCAAATAAGCACGGATATCGGCTCTGTTTGGATTAGCCATCCACGCCATGTCAGCTTGATAGCCAGAGTTCAACCAGTTATTGAGATGCTTGTTGGCTCCATCTTGATGGTTATCTACTGTAGTTATGCCTACTAAGTGAAAGCCAATTTCTCGCGCCTGTTGCTTCACCTGAAAACTATCAATCATGAGATTTTTGAGTTAGGAACATAGCAAAGACAATAATCATCTAAAAAATATACAATTAGCTGCTAAATTAAACCTCACCCTTATTAAGTTTAAATCTTACCGCGATCGCCATGCCATATTTTATTTATTCTCTCTTAAGTCTGGTTCTTCTAACCACAGGCGGTGTAGCAGTTGCCAGCGGTTTGGTGAATACGAAAAAAGCTCATCAATATCCTGCCGAGTTTGTTCAAAGCTATAACCAGGAATGTCTGCAAACTTCCATGCAGGAGGGATTAGCCGAAGTGGAAGCTAAAAGACTATGCGACTGTACCCTTGGTGAATTTGAACGACAATACAGTCTGACAGAATTTAAACAGCTTACCGCAGCCTCCGCAACAGACAAAGCGGCTGAGACTACTTTGGTGGAAGTAGGACAATTTTGCTTTGAACAAATCTTATACGAAGAATAGTTTGCTAATCTCTTTATTTAATCACCTCTTGATTAATAAACTGTTGGAAAAGTGCGATCGCCTCATCTCTGACTTCGTGAGCCATCTCAAACTCATGATACTGAACTTTGACACCGATCTTGCTTAGTTCATCTTTAGCCTTGACAGCAGCCTGTATCGGTACGACAGAATCTTGTCTCCCGTGAATAATTATGGTTGGGGGATAGGTTTTGTTTAATTGCCCTTGCGGTTCATAATGTAAATAGCCACTAAAGCTACACACAGCAGCCAGAGGCAAAGTTAACCCGACATCTAAAGTCATCGCCCCACCCTGGGAAAATCCTGCCATAATAGTTCTTTCAAGCGGAACACCTGTTGAAGCTTCTAGAGAAGTTAACCAGTCTAGGAGTAGCTGTCTGCTTTCGGCTAAACCTGTAAAGTCTTTATTTTCTAAAGCATACCAAGCCCTACCCCCTGGCACTTGAAAATGAGCGAAGGGAGCATTGGGAAACAGATAACCAAAGCCAGGTAAGTTTAACACCTTGGCAAAAGGCACAAAATCTTGATAATTTGCACCCCAACCATGCAGCACTACTAGCAGATAAGTCGGTTGAGTGTGGTTGGGTATAGCGGAAATAGCTTCAATCGTTGGCTTCATCGATTTCATTTAGTCAGATCATGATTGTCTCAACTTTCAGCTTATAGCATACAACTTTAATCCTGAATTGTTAGTACTACCCTTCGTTGGCTCACCTCTTTGGCAAAAACCCTTTATTTACCAAATCTTCAGCTAGTAACCTAGGAGAAACAACCATAACTCCTGCTATAGTCTTACCAAAAAAAAGCCCAAAATCTCGCTTATCTCCTGTTAATAAATAAGTGCATTGTTGAGCGATCGCACTACCGAGAATAGGAATATCTTTTGATTTGATCGTGACTGGTAAATCTAAAACTAACTTATTACTAATAGTAACTGTTGTTAGCAACAATTCAAATATTTCTAGAGAGCCAAATTGTTTTAATTGCAAGTTTTTTCGTGCTTCTTCAACCGCATAAGGGCTAGTAACACATTGTCCATGTTTTTGAACGAGATCGATCAGTTTGGCAACATTACTCTTGGGTGCTGCTGCACTGAATAAAATATTGGCATCGAGAAAAACCTTCACTCTAGATCGAAATCCTTAAGTTCATCTTCGTTACACTCTTGAAATTCTTTCAGACGATCTTCGCTATAAATTTCCACAGAAAATGTCACCCCAGGGCGTAGGAGCAATCCTTCTTCACTCTCTTCTATCACAACCTTTCCACCAGTTTCTAGACCATACTTGCGTCTTAGTTCTTTTGGTAAGGTTATCGTACCGCGATCGTTAATCGTCACTATTTTCTTCATAATTACAGTATTTCATATTTACTGAATCTCTGCAATATGCATTGAACACCCTTCGATAGAAGAGATTTCTGCGATCGCGCTTGCATACTCTATCTTAAACAAACACTTCCTAATCACTAGAGAAACTAATCGAATGGACAGACCAAGGAGTCTCCTCAGCAACACAATTTGTTAAATCCAATCATAACTTTTTGATAATCCGTTTCCTCTATCCTCACTAGAAACTTACCTAGCCTTTTAATACTCAAGGTTCTTATTTGAGTAATTTTTACCCATGATGGTTTGGGTAGTAAATCCTTTGGTAACTCGTAAACTAAAGGATATTTAACTTGAGGCTGTTGGCTGGTAATTGCAAAAGCGATCGCACTATCACTATTGTTGTTAAAAGCTTCAATGCTAATTACTAATACTGGTCGCGTCCCTTGCTGCTCTACACCCACTGTTGGATCGAGCTTTGCCCAATAAATACCGCCTCTTAATATTCTTCTTGCCAAGAATCTAATTCTCCCTCAAACCATTCTTCCGTATCATTATTTTTTTTGAGCAATTTTGCTTGTTCGGCGATATGTTCGGTATCCAGCTTGAGAAGCATAGCTTGAATAGATGCCTGTACAAATTGAGAACGATTTGCATATTTTCCTTCAGCCACCAAGGAATCAGAAAGTGCCAGCAATTTCTCATCTATAGTTACATTGATACTTTTTGATGCCATCTGACAAGATATTACATACTATTTTTTACACTATAAATTATAGTGTATTATTTTCATCCTTACGGACATCCCTTTTTGAAATTGGCCCATTTTCTGAGATCGACTACGATTTTCATCGCACATTTTTAGATAAGTTTTTTTTAAAAAACTATAACCCCAAACTCAGGTTACTTCAGCCTTAACCAAGATAATTTTTGTTGTGCTTCATCCCAATGCCAGCGTAATAAATTAGCCTGTTGCCCAACAGTTATATTTGTACTTAATAAATTAATTGCTTTTCTGGGAGATGTTGTTGCCATGGCGATCGCCTTTTCTAGATCGCAACCCCATTTAACTAGGTTTTCTACTCCGACTAATAATGGTAGAGTTGTGCCTGATAAAGTCCCGTCGGCTAGTCTGGCTGTACCTTGGGTGACGGTAATTTGCCGTTCATCCCAGGGATAAACCCCCTCAGCTAAACCGATAGGAGATAAGGCATCACTAACTAAAAAGATACCCTGTTCGTAGTTACTAGCCTTGAGGATAATTTCTAACATAGTGGGGCAGACATGATTGCCATCGGCGATTAAACCGCAATAAACATCAGGATTGACGATCGCTGTGCCTAATAATCCTGGTTGGCGATGGTGCAAACTGGGCATGGCATTAAAAGCATGAGTCACCATTGATGCGCCTTGGCTGAATGCCTCCTGTGCTTGGCTAGCTGTCGCGAGGGAATGTCCTAAGCTGACGATAATATTTTGGTTTCGCAGATAAGTAATTGCTGTGTTGCTGCTGTCTAATTCTGGTGCGAGGGTGATTACCTTGACAATCTGGCTATATTCTCCCAAAACTTGTTGAATATTTTCAATGGTTAAAGGTAATAAATATTGTTGTGGATGTGCGCCTCGCTTCTGGTAGTTTAAAAAAGGCCCTTCTAAATGAACTCCCAAAATTTTTGCTGTATTATCTGCTGTATTGGTTTTGTCTTGAGTAGCCATAAATTGGGCGATGGTAGCAAGCGATCGCTGTATTTTATCCACGGCAGTAGTTACAATTGTCGGTAAAAAGCCATCAACTCCCTGTTGCCAAAGAAAGTCACAGATCTGTTTGAGCTTGGGTAAGTCGGTTGCTACCAGATCTGGAAAAGCCAAACCCAAAGCACCATTGATTTGGAGATCGATCCCGCCTAAAGATAGCCAATCTCCTTGCAAATCTAGTCTGGGAATATCTGTTAATCTTAGTCGGGTTGCAGTGGAACTAGTCGCAGACATTTCTTTAATTTGATTAATTTTGCCTGTAGCGATCGCTAATTGATATAAGCCTTCATGTCCGATAATCTGCGCATTCTCAATCAACAGATCCGTTCTCATTGAAATAGTCTCCCTAGATTTCCTTGGTTTAAAGATAAAGCTAAATTTTGTCAAATCACATCAATAAACAAGATAAAATACAGAACTAAGAATTTTAACAACAACTTTGAGTGAAACTACACCGTTAATTGGCATTATTATGGGCAGCGATTCTGATTTGCCCACGATGGAAAAAGCGATCGCCGTTTGCGAAGATTTTGCTATCCCCCATAAGGTAGGAATTATTTCCGCCCATCGTACCCCAGACAGAATGGTTGAGTATGCTCGTAATGCTCATCAACAAGGCATTAAGGTAATCATTGCTGGGGCGGGAGGTGCTGCCCATTTACCAGGAATGGTGGCTGCTTTGACTCCTTTGCCTGTGATTGGTGTACCTGTGACTACTCGTCAACTACAGGGAGTAGATTCTCTCTATTCGATTGTGCAAATGCCCAGAGGAATTCCCGTGGCAACTGTAGCAATCGGCAATGCTCAAAATGCAGGGTTGCTTGCCGTACAAATATTGGCAACAAGTGATCCACAACTGCAAAATAAGATTCAACAATATCGTCAAGATTTAGCACAGACAGTACTTGACAAGCAGGATCGCCTTGATAAATTAGGTTATCAAACCTACTTGAGCCAGATGTAAATTTACATAATTTACAGTATGGTTATTGCCCAATTATACTTGTCAAGCAATATTTCAATTTAAATGGTGAAAACATTAGCCAAATTAATCTTTAATTGACCGTTAAATGAGAAATTCGGGAAAATACTTTACAATTCTTTACCTAGGTTGGGAATTAGTGTAAACTACCTGAGAAAAGTCGTAAGATCAAAAGTAAGAGGAGCAAACGAAAAGATGCAGTCGGCTCAAACACTGCGAACAGTACCCAGAGAGTATTTAAAAGCTCCTGGGGGATTAAATCCCAATGTGTTGATGGTGATTGCAGCGATCGCGTTGCTGACAATATCAACCACGGGTTATTTTATGGGCAAATTCCCAGATTGGTGTTGTTTTATCGCCAATGTTTTGGCATTACATTTATCAGGAACAGTTATTCATGACGCTTCTCATAATAGCGCCCACAGCAATCGTATAATAAATTCTATCTTGGGTCATTGCAGTGCCTTAATGCTAGGCTTTGCTTTTCCTGTGTTTACTAGGGTACATTTACAACATCATGCCCATGTAAACGATCCTGAAAATGACCCCGACCATTTTGTCTCTACAGGTGGCCCTTTATGGCTAATTGCTGCCCGCTTTTTTTATCATGAGTTTTTCTTTTTTAAAAGACGCTTATGGCGTAAATATGAATTACTAGAGTGGTTTCTTAGTCGCCTATTTTTAATCACGATAGTTATGTTGGGGATTCATTACGGCTTTATCGGTTATGTAATGAACTTTTGGTTTGTGCCAGCAATGGTAGTGGGCATGGCTTTAGGTCTATTTTTTGATTATTTACCCCATCGTCCTTTTCAAGAGCGCGATCGCTGGAAAAACTCTAGAGTTTATCCCAGTCCGATTCTCAATCTGCTAATTTTAGGGCAAAACTACCATTTAGTACATCATCTTTGGCCGTCTATTCCTTGGTATAAATATCAGTCAGCTTATTATGAAACTAAGCCTTTGTTAGACGCTAAGGGTTGCGAACAGTCTTTAGGATTATTAGATGGCAAAAACTTTTTAAACTTTTTGTACGATATTTTTTTGGGTATTCGCTTCCATAAACATTAGTAGAGGCGATTCGCCCTAAAGGATATGCCCTAAAGGACTAGCTCCGCGTCGCGAAGCGGTATACCATTTGCGAAGCTTATCCTTTAGGACAAGGGTATATCCGAAGGTGTATCCTTTAGGACAATGTGCTTTAGCACTAGCTCATTACGTCGCGCGTCGCGAATCGCCCCTACAAGATCATATATTTTTTATTTGGAATGACTATATATAGCGATCGCGGGAATCAACAAGAACTACATGATCTTGGTTTTGAGCAGATTTAACTCCATTTATCTACTGGCTGTCTTAATTGGCATAAGCTAACATTGCTTCAGGTTCTTCCTTTGGTTCAGCTTATGTTGTCTGCGAATGTTAGTGGTTATGGAGGCAAATTCACCGCCACCCTGACGGTTCTGGTAATAATGCTCGACAGCAATGTTCAGGCGCAGATAGTAGAAGATAATACTACCAAGACTCAGGTTCAGAGCGATCGGGGTGTTTCCGTCATTACAGGTGGTATTCAGTCTGGGACAAATCTGTTTCATAGTTTTGAACAGTTTTCTGTAATCACTGAGGGAGTAGCTAACTTCGATCATGCTTTAGAGATTGAGAATATTTTTAGTCGAGTTACGGGGGGAACAGTTTCCGAGATTGATGGCTTGATTCAAACCCAAGGCGATGCTAGTTTGTTCCTGCTCAATCCCGCAGGAGTTATTTTTGGTGCTAATGCTCAACTAGATCTGGGTGGATCTTTGATTGTAACTACAGGCGATCGCCTAATTTTTGCCGACGGGACAGAATTTAGCGCAGTTGCACCAAAAGTTGAGTCTTTATTAACTATTAGCGCACCGATTGGCTTGCAATATGGCAATGGCGCAACGATTGAAGTTCTACCCAATCATAATCGAACTTCTACTAGTCCTGGTTTGAATATTAACCCTGGCAATACTTTGGCTTTGTTGGGTGGCGATGTATCGATCGGTAGAAATACTCTCAACGCGATCGATAGTAATCTCGAAATTGCTGGAGTTAAATCTGGAGCGATCGCGCTACAAACAGACGATCGTGGTTGGCAGTTTGACTATCAGCCTGGTGCAGAATTCGCTAACATTGACCTCAATAGTCGCGCTTTAATCAACAGTAGCGGTCAGGTCAATTTTCAAGGTAAGACCATTAATTTCTCTGCTGGTTCAGGCATCCTCGACTTTAATCAACTCAGTGAGGCAAAGAGCAATATTAATCTTAAAGCTTCAGAATCGATTAATCTTGATGCTGGCTTATTGATAACTCAAGTCGGTTTACGCAGTGGCTTAGGCGAGCAAGCCGCTAATGCGGGAGGAGATATTCTCATCGAAGCACCTCAAGTTTCTATCAGCAACGGCTCAATAATTTCTGCTGGAACTTTAAACGAGGGAACCGGAGGAAGTATTACGATCGATGCTCCAGATCGGGTGAGATTGTCTAGTGACAAGGATCACAATCCTGTTATTATTAGCACTTCCACTGGCGGAACTGGTTCAGGAGGACAGATCGGCATCAACACAGGAAAGCTAGTAATTGAAGATGGTAGCCAGATTCAGGCTTTGGCAGGAGAAGGCGCAGGAGGAACTATTACAGTCAATGCAAGTGAGTCAGTCGTTCTTTCTGGTCAGGGAATATTGCGATCGCAAGACAATGAAGGAAATATTGCCGAAACTAAACTAGCTAGTGGCTTTTCTGCCTCATCAGGTGTTGATGGTTTACCGGTAGGACAGCAACCCCAAGGAGACAGCGGTAGCTTGATGATTAATACACCCCAGCTAACTATTGAGCAAGCAGCACAAATATCTGTAAGTAACTATGGATTGGCTAATGCAGGGGATATCGAAATTGCTACTTCTGTTTTGAATTTAGATACTCAAGGAGAGATTGTCGCCAATACGGCATCGGGTGAAGGTGGTTCGGTTAATATCTTGGCAGATCACTTAGTCACTCTCGACCACGGCAGCTCAATTTCTACCACCGCAGCACAAGATGGTAATGGGGGGAATATCACCTTGAAAACTGAAAATTTAGCTTTGTTAAATTTCAATCGAATCAGTGCTGATGCTAGTCGAGGAAATGGCGGGAGTGTTTCTATTGATACTCAAGGACTATTTATCGATCCCAGTAGTCGGATTACCGCTAGTTCTGAAGTTGAGCAGAAGCAGGGTAATGTGGCAATTTCTACGTTAGATCTTAATTCTCGCTTAGTTACAGATTATATCGAACAGTCTCCTTTAGTAGCCGAAGATCAGATTACTTCTAGTTGTGGTGTCGGCACAGAGTCTAGTTCTAATCAAATTCGCGATCTTGGACGAGGAGGTATTCCCCGCAATCCTTTACACGAGACTACCTATTGGGAAACATTGAACGATTGGGGTATCGAGCAGATCCCTGTTGTTAGCCACGCTAACTTACAATTATTAAAAGCAAGTTCTAGCGATCGAGTTAGTCCCACAAAACTAAATCAGCCAATTGTGGAAGCGAATAGCTGGGTGGTAAATCAAGGTGTTGTTGAGCTAATTGCTAATACTGTGCAAAATTTGCCCCTCTCTCCCTGTCAACTTAATCGATTCTAACTAGTCTAATATGGTAATTTTATCTATTTTACCTATTTGAGTTAGTTTATCGGGTTTTTCTGCGCCCAAAATGTTTTTCCACCAGGCGATCGCCTGGAAAATAGTTCATTTCTATTGGTAAGTTTAAATCTTAGATATTTTTACTGCATCTTGAGGGATCGACAAACTGAGCTAAAGATATTAATTCATCTAGCGAAGAACATGATTATTTAGATAACATTATCTGCTTAGTCATATTAATTAAAATCACAATTTTGAGCAATTAATTTCTTATTTAAATTATAAATTTATGATTTTTCTCTAGTCCATAAAGCTAGACCACCACCTTTACCTCTAGCAGCAATAAAATTATCTTTGATTAAAAAATATTTAAAAAATGCTTGATATTTCAGTTCTTTTTCGGCAAAAAGCTTTTCTCTTTCCACTCCATTTTGAATATATCCTTGATACAAGGTTAAACCCCCTACTGAAATTTTTAAATAAGTGAAGTCAAAAGCTAATATTCTTTTTTGTGGTAAAAACCTAATTGGCCCTGTTAAAGATAGTTCACAAAAAGCTAATTTTACCAAATTTATTACTTGCCCTATATTTACGGTTGAAGATTCAGTTTTATATGTAATTTGGATCTTAATTAATTTAGGAATATACTTGCCTGTACCTAAAATAATTCCTGCTTTTTGACGAGTTTTTTTGGTTCCCGTAATGAACCGCAAGTTCCAAGAACCAGCTAAATCAGACAAATAATAGCTATCTTGTTCGTTTTTAGGAGTTTTTTCTAACTTAAGTAAAGCATTTACTACTTGTGCTGAAGATGGTAATTTAGTTTGGCTATTTTTATCAATTGCCACCTGTTCTATTATAGAGATTTCATCTAACATAATTAATCTAATTACTTTTAATTATCAATTTTAATTTTAATCTATTACTTAATTTATTGATTTAAAATACAATCTAAATTATCCAACCAAATCTTTTGAGTAATTGGCTTTAAAAAATAATGTTATATTTTACCTAATTACCGTAATAATTAATAATAGTAAATTTGTAGCCAATTCACATATCAATATATATCGTATTTATAAATAAATTTAAACAGAGTGACAAAAAAATTATTGTTATTCTAGAATTTATTAAAAAAATCTATTTGATAAATGCGAATAATCATTAAAACAAGTAGAATCTAAAAACTGGAATATCGACTGGAAGATCGTAAAGGCAAAATGAAAGATAGAGACAAAACTAATCAAATCGATCGAAGACAAGATTATCAGCCTAGTTTGAGAGTTATGCTGAGAGCGATCGCTCATTTAAGCCAAAATCGTAGCTTACTTTTGTAATTTCCTCGCTGAAAGATTTACATCCTCATATAGATGAGATACGGTAAGCAAAAATACACATTTAGTTACCTTTCTTTCAATAGTATCTAGTTTATTTCTCAGCCATCAAGCGCTAAAACTAGTTTTAATACTAGAAAAAAGCTTTTTTATAGTTTTAAATTTAACCAAAAATTTCAGTTCTATTATGTCCTTGGTTACAAAATTCCTCAGCATACTCGGAGTAAAAGAGCAGAAGAGACTACCTTATTGGCTTAAAATAACCACTAAAGTTCCTCGATGCACCTACTATTTTGGCCCTTTTGATAGTCCCTTGGAGGCAAAAACACTTCAGCCTGGATACATTGAAGATCTTATGGCAGAGGAAGCACAGGGTATACATATCGAGCTGGAGCAAGCTATACAGCCTGAAAACCTAACAGTCTGTGAAGATGATGTTTTTAACGATTAGTTCGCTATTGCAGTTTAAACATAAACCTTTAACTTTTTCAACATTCGCTGAAAAGCAGTCAAACAACTTAACAAAACTACAAATTATCTGAGAATTGAGTAAACTCATATACAAGTATTCTGTTATCTTGATATTCAATGCAACTCAGTTCTAATTCGACCTCATCTTTACCTAAAGCCTTGCTGCTAATTGCTCCTTTTTTCCTTTGGGGTACAGCGATGGTGGCGATGAAAGGAGTAATTCCCCACACCACACCCTTTTTTATGGCAGGAGTAAGACTAGTACCTGCGGGAATTTTGGTTTTGCTAGTTTCACTCTTGCTAAAGTTGCCTCAGCCTAAAACTTGGCAAGCTTGGTTATGGATTTTAGCTTTTGCCTTAGTTGATGGGGCAATGTTTCAGGGTTTTCTTGCTCAGGGAATTGTCAAAACAGGAGCAGGTTTAGGATCGGTAATGATCGATTCTCAGCCTTTAGCCGTGGCACTCCTGTCAAGCTTCTTATTTGCTGAGGTGATTGGCTTCTGGGGTTGGTTGGGATTAGGAATTGGCGTTTTGGGCATCAGTTTAATTGGCTTACCCGATCGCTGGATCTATAGTCTATTTGCGGGAGACTTAGCAGCAGTAGATCTCAACTGGTGGGGATTATTTGATAATGGCGAATGGCTTATGCTACTGGCTTCCTTGTCGATGGCGCTAGGCACGGTAATGATTCCCTATATCAGTCGTCACACCGATCCTGTGGTAGCTACGGGTTGGCACATGATCATTGGGGGAGCGCCGTTATTTGGTCTATCCTGGCTACAGGAATCACAACAGTGGCAAAATATAACAATAGAAGGCTGGTTAGCATTAGGATATGCTACGGTTTTCGGCAGTGCGATCGCCTATGGGATTTTCTTTTATCTAGCGTCTAAAGGTAACTTAACTAGCCTCAGCGCCTTAACTTTCCTCACGCCGATTTTTGCCCTACTATTCGGTACGATTTTGCTATCGGAAGTCTTGAGCAACCTGCAATCAGTAGGAGTTTTCCTAACTATCATTAGTATCTATCTAATAAATCAACGAGATGCGATCGCTGCTAAATTTACTGTTAAAACTAATGAATTAGAACTCGAAGAACCTTCTCAAGCTATTAATCCTCAACCAAAAATCTCCCTTAAGCTTACTTCTTCAGAAAAAATAGCTGAATAAATTGCGTTCAATCAAAGTCAATTAGAAATAAGAAACTAATACCATTTCTCCTTGAGGTTGCACTTAATATTTTAAGTTTAAATCTCGCGCCCTAAAGGACTAGCTTCGCGTCGCAAAGACGCAAAGACGCAAAGGGGTTAAATTTAATTTAGCGCATTGTTATAGAGAATTGGTATGAGGAGCGATCAGTTTAGATTGACTCCTCAATAATTTTGCTGATTAACCACTAATAGATACAAACAAAGCTAAATATTTAAATATTTATGATTAAATAGCCTGTTGCTTTAAGCGTAGTATTAAAACTGGTTACGATAGGGAATTGTGCCTTTTTTCTTCTTACCTTTATTTTTCTCGTAATCAATTTCTTTTAATTTTTTCATAATACGACTAAAGTACTCCTTCATATATTCTTCTAAAGTAGTAGTCTCTTGAGGATCTAACCCAAAAGTTTGATAAACCTCTTCCATCGGCGCATCTTGAGGTTTCCCACTAGCCAAAACTTCGGCAAACATGAGTCGATCGGCGGTATTTTGTCCCCATTCACAGAAGCGCGCAATGCGACGCAGAAGACCTAATACGACTAAAGACACGCGGGAAATTCGCGTATTTTTACCTGAGAGATTTTCACAAAGGTTCATGATTTCATAAGCACCCCAGGCTTTTGTTCCCACCACAGGAAAAGTTTTCTTTTCGGTTTCAGGCACTGATAAAGCTCGAACGGCAAACTTAGCGATATCTTGAGTGTTCATATAGGCAATAGGAGTGCTTTCTCCAGATACCCAGACTACCTGCTCTTCTAAAATCGGGATGGCATATTGGCTGATTAAACCTTGCATAAAACCAGCAAGTTGCAGCACAGTATAATTTAAGCCAGATTCAGCCAAAAATAGTTCGGTACAGTGCTTAATATCCATCAACGGTACTTCAGGATATTTATCTGCATTCAGTACCGAGAAAAAGATATATCTATTTACTCCCGCAGCTTTAGTCGCCTGGATTAAATTAACTTTGCCTACCCAATCTACATCTCTGGCGCGAAGATTATCAGTAACTCTAGCGGTAGCAGCATCAATCACAGCATCAACACCTTCTAAAGCAGGAGCAAGAGTCGATGGATCACAAAGATCTCCTTTAACTATCTCCGCACCCCATTCTTTGAGAAAAATTGCCTTGTTGGGATTCCGTACTAAACAGCGTACCTCATGGTCTTCATCCAAAGCCTGACGAGCTACCTGTCTACCCAAGGTGCCAGTTGCGCCAACTACCAATAATTTCATTTAAGGAATTTTGTAATATTTTTTAACGTTTCTCTAAGTATTTTATCAAAGAGTCATTTGTTTATCGAACTAGATTCTACAAAGATCGATCAAACCAAGTTTAAATCATACTTTCCAAGGCTGCACCTACGACTCGATGATCGGAATCTGTCTTAAATTTGTTCAAAGTAGCGATCGCCTCTGGATGGTCATATCTACCCAAGGATCTGGCTACCTGAAGACGAACACGCCAAGATCGATCGTCAGCAAAAGCTAACAGGAGCTTTAAGGCTGCTGACTCTTGTTCTGATTCGGCTAACAAACCCAAGGCGCTAAGACAGGATTCCATCACGGGTTCATCTTCCCCTGATAAGCCAATTTCACAGATTTCTAATAATTCTTGAGGACTTTTAAGATCGACGATCGCTGCAATGATACTACGGCGCACTAGCCAATGATCGTCAGACTCATACATTTCCCTAAGATAAGGGAGTGCGACTTCACCATAGTAAGACAGGGAATTGGCAGCCTCCGATCTAACGTTTGGATCTCGATCTTGTTTAATCATGATTAACAATGCCTCAAAAGCAGCATCACTCTGTTTTCTCCCCAAACCCATCGCCACAAATGAACGAACTAAGAATTCTCGATCGTTGACATGATTTAACAGTAGTGGTGTAGCCAGATCTGGTTCATAATTTCTCAGTTCTCGAATTCCCTTCATTCTTTGTTGGGGATCGGCATCATTGAGAGCAGTTTTGATTTGTTCTATGTCCATAAATTAAAATTTGAATTATAGAATTATAAGTTTCCTTTACTTTATATTGTTGTTGCTCAATAGCCGTCTTGAGAAAGATATATAGTAAATAAGTCTGAACCTGAAGGATAAAAGAATGCTAAGTGACAAAGTAAAAGAATTAATCGCCAAGTCGCGTATTGTTAGTTTTGACTGGCAGGATTATCCTGAGTCGGTAGTGAATATTTTTCAACAGGCAGATGATGAGAGTAAATATTTAACTGATGAAGATATAGCTCAGATAGAGGCGATCGCTCCTAATTTAGCCTCTAATTTAGCTCAGGGAAAAGTATTGCGCGATCGCGTTGTCGAGATAGTTTCTAATGCTAGAGCAGTAGTGTTAGATGCTAATCCAGGGATTACTGAACCTGGAGGTGGTCTATATCCACCCGTGCGAGCAGAAGCCTGCTGGCGTGACTTTTGGCACTTTCTTCGCTGTATTAGTTACGGAGTTAGTGGTCAACAAATCGACTACACTAGCGATCGCGGTTTGAACTATATGGAACAGCTTTATCAAGAGCTACAAGTTCCTTTAAATGCTATGATTTTAGGCTTGGAACAGTTAAAAGTTTTTAGTCTTAAGCATTTTGAACCAGCGACACAAGATGAGTTGAAACCTTATTTTGATCGCTTGATTCAATCCATGAGTCAATTTTCTGCTGCGGACTAATGATGAGTGTTAATCGCTGCCAATCTTGCCTCTAGACCATTGCGCCTGAATTTGAAAAACTTTAGTCTACGTTTCTCGAAAAATAGATCATCATCGCCCTCAAAAAAATAGTAAGCTCTAATTAAACTGAGAAAAGTTAAAGATATCTCCCTCAATTCCGATGTCAAAGCTATGGAATTAAATCTTGACAAAGATCGAGACTGGTATAACCGAGGCGTTGCGCTAGACGATTTAAAGCGTTACAAAGAAGCACTCCAATCCTATGACCAGGCTGTTAAATTAAATCCTGATGATGACCAAGCCTGGTATAACCGAGGCGTTGTACTGGACGATTTAAAGCGCTACAAAGAAGCACTCCAGTCCTATAACCAAGCTGTTAAATTAAATCCTAATGATAACCAAGCCTGGTATAACCGAGGCGTTGTGCTAGACAATTTAAAGCGTTACGAAGAAGCACTTCAGTCCTATGACCAGGCTGTTAAATTAAATCCTGATGATGACCGAGCCTGGTATAACCTAGGCATTGTGCTGGTTAATTTAAACTATTGCGGCGAAGCACTCCAGTCCTATGACCGAGCTGTTAAATTAAATCCTAATGATGACCAAGCCTGGTATAACCGAGGTAATGTGCTGGCTATTAACTTAAAGCGGTACGAAGAAGCATTGCAGTCTTATGACCAAGCTCTAAAATTAAAACCTGATAAAGGCGAAGCTTGGAATAACCGAGGTATTGTGCTAGTTACGTTAAAGCGGTACGAAGAAGCATTCCAGTCCTATGACCGAGCTGTGTCCTTAAATCCTGATGACGACCAAGCCTGGCATAACCGAGGCAATGTGCTGGCTATTAACTTAAAGCGGTACGAAGAAGCATTCCAGTCCTATGACCGAGCTGTGTCCTTAAATCCTGATGATGACCGAGCCTGGCATAACCGAGGCATTGTACTGGCTATTAACTTAAAGCGCTATGAAGAAGCACTCCAGTCCTATGACCAAGCTGTGTCATTAAATCCTTATGACGACCAAACCTGGAGTAACCGAGGCATTGCGTTGGTTAACTTAAAGCGCTATGAGGACGCGCTCTACTCTTTTGACCGAGCTGTGTCCTTAAATCCTGATAAAGATGAAGCTTGGTATAACCAAGCTTGTATTTACAGCCAACAGAACAATATTGACTTGGCAGTTGAGCATTTAGCACAGGCAATTAAGCTTAATCCTAAAAATCAAGAGATAGCAAAAATTGACTCGGATTTTGACAACATTCGAGAAGAACCTAAATTTAAAGCTTTGATTGGGTAGATTAACTCCAGTAACCAAATTAACCAAACGTCTTTAATGTTAAGTACTGTATGTTGGGGAGCCAGTCGCTTGCGGGGTTCTCCTCGTTGTGCGACCTGGCGTTTGAGGCACGAAACCCAACGATTAAAAGATTTTGTTGGGTTTCACTATCGTTCTACCCAACCTACTAGCTATATATTTATGCCACTTGCCAATATTTATAAGCAGCATAAGCCATCGTTACTACTCCCGTGAGAATTGCATCTTCATCTACTTCAAATTTAGGATGATGGAGAGGATAATTGGTTTTATTGTCATGTCCTACTCCCAGACGAAACATACAGCCAGGGACATTATCGAGATAAACTGAGAAATCTTCCGCACCTAAAGAAGGTTCGGGCAGAATTTGGACGCTTTCATCTCCCCAAGCTTCGCGAGTTGCTGATTCAATAATTTGGGTTAGAGTTTTATCATTAAGTACGGAAGGCACTCCCCGACGATAATCAACCTGACACTTAGCGCCGTAGGTTTGACATACTCCTTGAACTATATTTTCAATCCATTGAGGTAGATTAGCATGGCTTTCAGGATGAAGCGATCGCACTGTTCCCGTCATCGTCACGCGATCGGCAATTATGTTCGGCGCTCTGCCACCTTGTATCTGTCCCACTGACAAGACAATCGGATGTAAGGGGTTTTGAGTACGGCTAATTGCCTGCTGTAAGTTCGTGATTACCTGAGCAGCGATCCAGATAGCATCGATCGCCTGGTGGGGACGCGCTCCGTGTCCTGACTCTCCTAGAATGACAATTTCTAGTTCATCTGCTGCCGAGGTTAAAGCACCATAGCGAATGCCAACGCGACGAGCAGGAATTGAAGGGAAGACATGCACCCCATAAATAGCATCAACATCCTTCATCGCGCCGTCCTGCACCATCCATTTTGCCCCTAAAGCGATTTCTTCTGCTGGCTGAAACAAAAAGCGCACATTACCTGGCAAGTTATCCGAGAGCTGAGATAGCACCATTGCTGTTCCCATCCCTAAAGTGGCGTGAACATCATGACCGCAAGCGTGCATGATTCCTGGATTCGCCGAAACAAAATCTAGTTCAAGATGTTCTTGAATGGGTAAGGCATCCATATCGGTGCGAATTGCTAAGGTTCGGCGATCGCTCCCTTTGCCCACTAGCTCCCCCACTACTCCTGTCTTCCCCACAGCTTCTTTGACATTCAAACCACAGGAGGATAAAACCCCTGCAATGTAGGCAGAAGTCTGATGCTCCATACCACTTAGCTCAGGATGAGCATGAAGATGACGACGAATTTCAATTAATCTGGGGGTAAATTTCTGGGCAAGATCTTTTATTTCAGCAAGCATGTAATTTTAATGGCGATCGCCCAGTTAGGCTGGGACGATAATCTAGATTATTCTTGTTTGACTATGACGATAGTGATGTTGTCAGAACCTCCTGCTGCCTTGGCTGCATCAATTAGCTCTTGAGCAGTTGCTTGACAAGACTGTAGATTGGTTAAAGCAGTTTCAATTTGTCCATCGGTCACTTCTTCGGTTAAACCATCACTACAAATTAACAGGCGATCGCCTGATTTAACTTCAAATTTTTGAATTTCAATGTGCTGTAGATCTTCCCGCCCCAAACATTGAGATAAAACATGTCTCCAGGGATGAAATTTTGCTTGTTCTGCGTCAATCTCTCCCTTCTTGAGTGCCATACCAACCCAAGTGTGATCGTCGGTAATTTGCTCTAGATGTGAACCTCGAAGACGGTATAGACGAGAATCACCCACATGAGCGCACAACGGCTGCTCGTCGCGGAAGATCAGAACTACTACTGTAGTACCCATATCTCCCCGTTCGGGATGATGTTGCTGGTCATCAACAATGCCCTGATTTGCTTTACTTACGGCTTCTTTTAACAGCACGTCTGATTCTACAGGGGAATCCCAATTCTCTTGCAGGTAAGCATAAATTATTTCTGTGGCAATTCTACTGGCTTGTTCTCCTCCAGCATGACCGCCCATACCGTCAGCGACAATAAAAAAACGCCCCAGCTCATCATCAACAAAATAATTATCTTGGTTGGCTGTTCTTACAACACCTGTATCTGTAAGACCTATAAATTGACGCTTCATAAACTATAAACTACTAGTCAGGATGATAAAAATCAAAGATAAAGTAAGAGATTGATTCGTCTAAAGAGGACGAACTTATCTTGACCACTCAACAACACATAATCGTGTTGTTAAACTCATGATATCTTGTTAAAACATACGGTCAATACGATCGAGACGTCTCAGTATTCGCAATAATGCCCATCCTGGCACTAAAGCAATAATAGCAGCGATCGCTGCCAAGATTTCGAACTCACTAACCAAAAGGAGAGTAGCACAAATTAGTAATGCACTTAACAAAACAGTATAGTTAGTTCCCAACTGAACCGCACTTAAACGACGCATTACTCGCTCTGATTCTAGGGAACGAACCCGAACCCGCAAATCTCCTCTTTCTAACTTATCTATTGTATCGTCGATTCGTCCAGGTAATCCCAAGGCAGCTGTCCCCACCTGAGCAGCCTGTCTACCTAATTCATCAAAGATTGTACCGCCATTCGAGCCATTGCTATTAGTCATAAGCTTCATTGCATAGGGTTGAGCTACTTCCATAAAGTTAAATTCGGGGTCTAAACCTTTGCCAACACCTTCTAAGGTAGAAAAGGCGCGCATGACAAAGGTAAAGGTGGCAGGAAAACGAAATGGTTGTCCGTAAGCAATCTCATAGAGATCTTCACTAATGGCATCCACCGACTGTTCTTCAAACGGCTTGTCCATAAAGTTATCCAGCATAAACTGAATTGAACGCCGTACCGAACTCATGTCGCCTGTAGGCACTAATGCCCCTAAGTTAATTAATGAGTTAACTACTTTGTCAGAATTTTTCTGCGCCACCCCCACAAGGGTATCCATTAGACCTTCTCTAATGTTGCTTTCTATTTTACCCATCATGCCGAAGTCGTAGAAAATTAGTGCGCCATCGGCATTGACGGCAATATTTCCTGGATGAGGATCGGCATGAAAGAAGCCTCCACCAAGAATTTGCTGTAAATAGGCTTTTGCGCCTAACTTTGCCAAAAGTTTACGATCTAGTCCAGCAGCTTCAATTGCCTCGTAGTGACTGATTTTGATGCCAGGCAGATACTCTAAAGCCAATACTCTAGGGGAAGCATACTTCCAGTAGACTCTAGGTACACAAACCCAATCTTCTCCGCGAAAATTGCGTCTAAAGGTGTCGGCATTACGCCCTTCTAGAAGATAGTCGGTTTCTTCCCACAAAATGCGACAGCACTCGTCGTAGATGCCGATCCAGTCGCGGTTTTCACCCCATTTGGGATGATTTTGAAAATAGCGGGCAATTTGGCGTAATATAGCTAGATCGATGGTAAATAGCTGTTTTAATCCTGGTCGCTGTACTTTAACAACTATATCCTCACCATTAAAAAGCTTGGCTCGGTGTACCTGCCCCAAACTAGCTGCTGCCAAAGGAATTGGATCGAAGCTAGAAAACAGTTTATCGATTGGTTTGGCAAAGTCAGATTCAATAGTTTCTTTAACCTGTTCATAAGAAAAGGCAGGAACTCGATCTTGAAGCTTGGATAATTCTTCTACGTATTCCACGGGAAAAAGATCGGCGCGAGTAGAAAATAACTGACCTAGCTTGATAAAAGTCGGGCCTAAATCGAGGAAAGTCTCTCGAATCCAAATCGCTTGAGATCTGCGTCTTTTTGCCTGTTTTTCTGGGGTAAATCCGCCAGAATAAGTCCATTTGCGACCATTGCGCCAATTACTAAATAAAAAGGCAAATGCAAATACCCAAATATCGAAGCGACGACGATTGCGCGAATACTTGGGGCGATTCCAGCGATAGGACTTGCCAGAAATCGGCAAGATAACTTTGGGTTCGCTAGGCTGGGACGACGTAACCTCTATCGACAAGGGTTGATCTGACTTACTTGAACCGTAATCTGGTGATTTTTGATTGGGAAAAGCAGGAGACACAGAGTTTATGACAAAAAATTAATTATGATGTTATTTGGTTAACTGTGATTAACTAACCTAAATAGTAGCGACTTATCGACCAAAAAACTGAGGTGAATTTCCCCACTTGGTTAGTTGCTACCGATATTAATAGTTAAAAACATAAGCGCAAAAGCATTATCACGATTGCGAGAAAGCCTAATAAGATTTGTATTAGGTCAATTGTTTAGTATAAAAGTACTGACTTAATAGTCCAAGAACTATTAGCATGGTAGTTCTTTTTCACTCTAATAAGCTATAAGTACAAGCAAGCTCAATGACAACTACATGACAACTACCAATAATTTTAATTCGCGCACGAATCGGGTACAGCTACCACTCATTCCTGTAGTCGGTGAATTAATTCGCGCTCATCCAGGGACTATTTCTTTAGGACAGGGGATAGTTAACTATCCGCCGCCACCCCAAGCGATCGCCGCGCTGCAAGATTTTCTTGCTCAACCCAGCAATCATCTATATCAAGCTGTTACAGGGATAGAACCTTTAGTTAAAGCGATCGCCAAAAAACTCGCTACAGACAATCAAATTGAAATGACCGCTCAAAACAAGATTGTGGTTACGGCGGGCAGCAATATGGGTTTTCTCAACGCCATTCTGGCGATTACGCAAGCGGGAGACGAGATCATCCTCAATACCCCCTATTACTTCAATCATGAAATGGCAATTACCCTGGCTAACTGTCATCCAGTGTTGGTTAATACCGATCGCAACTACCAATTAGATCTCCAGGCGATCGCTCAAGGAATTACCGCTAAAACTAAAGCGATCGTGACTATTTCCCCTAACAACCCGACAGGGGTAGTCTATTCTCAAGCTAGCTTACAAGCAGTTAACGATCTGTGTCGCGATCGCGGTATTTATCATATTAGCGATGAAGCCTATGAATACTTCACCTATGATGGCGTTGAGCATACCTCCCCTGGAAGTTTTGCTGATAGTGCAGCCCATACAATTTCCCTGTTTAGTCTTTCCAAAGCCTATGGTTTTGCTAGCTGGCGCATTGGCTACATGGTAATTCCCGAACACTTAATGATGCCGATCAAAAAAGTACAGGACACCAACCTAATTTGTCCTCCTGTCATATCTCAATATGCAGCATTAGGCGCATTGACGGCAGGCAAAAGTTATTGCCAGGATCATTTAGCAGAAATTGCTCAGGTACGTACAGTTGTCGCCGAACAATTACAGTCAATCAAAGATATTTGTGCGATCGCTCCTGCTCATGGCGCATTTTATTTCCTGCTGAAAATAGACACGAAACTAAATGATTTTGAATTGGTCAAACGGCTAATCGAGCAAGATCGGGTAGCAGCAATTCCTGGTAGTACTTTTGGTCTGAAAGATGGCGCTTATCTGCGGGTGGCTTATGGTAGTTTGGATTTAGCTACGGCTAAAGTAGGAATTGAGCGATTAACTAAGGGTTTGGCTAGGGTGGTTTCCAGCTAAAAGCCGACAAAACCTGATTGCTATTAAGTAGGTAGGCAAAATAATTGATCAAACCCCTACCCTTAGAGCTATTTGTTACTCGTCCTAAAGGATTCCTAAAGGATTAGCTCCTTCGTCCTAAAGGATACCGCTCCGCATATCGCGTCACCGCTCCGCATATTACTCGTTACTCGTTACTTGTTACTCCCTAACCTCATTTCCAATTTAATTACACCCACCTATTTAAGAGCTAATCATTACTTGGAGAGTTAACCCTGTCATACGCCAAGTCGCAAAGCAATTTTCAAATAAGACTTCACTGGCTGCGCCCAAATCACCATCTGCGCCAACAAAGCCACCTTCAATTAACTTGCCGCCTCTAGTTTCCAGATTTAAACGAGTGCCATTGTCTGTTGTCTGAAGCACTAATTTACCTCTAGCTAAGACTTGTCCTGCACGGCTAATAATTGCACATTCCATCGTCAATCAATATCTAAAATTTAGCAAGACATATATCATCTCATACAGTCGTTCAAAGTTACTCCACTTTTAGCTCAACAAAACTCAACAGCGATGATCGAAGCCTTAACAAATTTGGTTAAAATACCCAAGCAAGAGATAATAGACCATAAATAAACCATTATATTTGACTGCTATATGGTACAAGCCGACAAGAAACTAACTGAGCCAGAAACGCCTACCATATTTGACTTGAACAACTATTTAAAACAGCAGCAGATTATAGTTGAACAAGCCTTAGACCAGTCAATTGCGATCGCTAGACCCGAAAAAATCTACGAAGCGATGCGCTATTCTTTGCTGGCTGGAGGCAAAAGGCTACGTCCTATTTTGTGCTTGGCAACCTGTGACTTGATGGGGGGGACAGAAGCAATGGCGATGCCTACCGCCTGTGCTTTAGAAATGATTCATACCATGTCCTTGATTCATGATGATTTACCCGCGATGGATAATGACGATTTCCGTCGAGGCAAACCTACTAATCACAAGGTGTATGGCGATGATATTGCCATTTTGGCGGGGGATGGTTTATTGGCTTATGCGTTTGAATATGTGGCGACTCAAACCAAAAACGTCGCTCCAGAAAATATTATTCGGGTAGTGGCTGCCTTAGGGCGTACGGTTGGCGCAGCGGGTTTAGTTGGGGGACAGGTATTAGATTTAGAATCAGAAGGAAAAGCGGATATTACGGCAGAAACCCTCAGCTTTATCCATACTCATAAAACTGGGGCATTATTAGAAGCTTCTGTAGTCTGTGGGGCAATTCTAGCCAACGCCCAGCCTGAAGATATCACACGGTTATCTCGGTATGCGCAAAACATTGGTCTAGCTTTTCAGATAATTGATGATATTTTAGATATTACCGCCACTGACGAACAGTTAGGCAAAACGGCGGGGAAAGACTTGCAGGCACAAAAAGCTACTTATCCTAGTTTATGGGGATTAGAAAAATCTCGGCTCAAGGCGCAAGAGTTGGTTGATGATGCTATTACCCAGCTATCTACCTATGGGATTAAAGCCGAGCCGTTAAGAGCCGTCGCTAGCTATATTGTAACTCGCGATCGCTAATCACATCTGTATTACACAATATTTTAGGGCAAGGAAAACCGACCATGCAGGAAGTTGCTGATATCTTACACAACCAGATATTGATAGTTGCACTCATAGCCTGCATCACGGCTCAGGGATTAAAGTTAGCAATTGACTTAATAAGAAGCCGTCAGCTCAACGTGACTTATTTGCTGGCTCCAGGCGGAATGCCCAGCGCTCACTCTGCCTTAGTTGGTGCTTTGGCTACTAGTGTTGGTCTAACTATGGGATGGTCTGGTGCAGAATTTGCGATCGCCTGTCTATTTGCCATCATTGTCATGTACGATGCAGCAGGAGTCCGTCAGGCAGCAGGTAAGCAAGCAAAAATACTCAATCAGCTCATTGATGAGTTATTTCAAGAAAAACACAATCTTAATGAAGAAAGATTAAAAGAGTTACTCGGACATACTCCCTTTCAAGTATTAGTTGGTTTGAGCTTAGGTATTAGTATTGCGATGGTCTTTTCTAAATACGTCTGGCAAGTTACTTAATTCAATTGAATAGACTACGCTGTTGATTAACTAGCTTTTAGCTCTTAGCTCTTAGCTCTTAGCTTCTTGCTCAATAACCTCAACGGGTGGAACCCCCGCAACGGTTTTTCGCGCTTTTAGCTCTTTAAAGTTAAACTCATGTATTCTACTCAACTGAAAAGCGTAGTAGGTAAATTAGACAGTGAGTAAATTAGACAGTGAGTAAATTAGACAGTGAGTCTCGTCGATTAAAGTGTCGAGTAATCTTTACAATTTTGCCGATCTGAGTTCATGATATGTCAACGACAAATTTGTTGGTATTTTAATTATTCATGAACAGTCTTAGCAGTCAATCTAGTCAATCTTCTTTAGCAATCAATCAATGTCCTGCAAAGAAAGTAATTGTGGCACATTATCACTTTTTTAAAAATGCGGGAACTTCCGTCGATGTTATTTTAAAACAAAATTTTGGCGATGCCTGGAGTCCAATTGAATTTCCCAAAATTAGTCAACAGTCAAACTCTCAGTTGGTACAAAATTGGCTCGTAAAGCAGCAGAATATCTCGGCTTTCTCTTCCCATACGGCGCTTTTTCCGTTACCTACTTTAGACAATACATTAGTATTGCCAATTGTTTTTCTGCGCCATCCGATTATTCGCCTTTGGTCAGTATATAACTTTGAACGTAAGCATCGAAAGATTCTCAATCACAGCATTAAACTTGCCCAATCAAAAGATTTTGCGGGCTATCTTAACTATCAACTAGATCAAGCGCCAAATAGATCCTGTCGTAACTTTCAAACCTACAGATTTTCCTGGTTAAATTCTCAACCCGACAAGACTGAATTAGAACAAGCCTTAAATGGTTTAGACTTATTACCCATAGTGGGTATTGTTGCCGAATTTGACTTATCAATGAAGCTTTATCGTCAGGCGATCGCTAAATATTATCCCTTGTTTCAAGTTCAGTCTGTGCATAAAAATATCACGTCTGAGGGCAATCTTTCTCAAACCGAAAAATTAGACTTGATCCGCGCTAATTTAGACCAGAATACCTATCAAAGGTTACTGGATGCTAATGAAGATGATTTACAGCTTTATGCAGCAGCCAAAAATAAATTAAGCTTGCAGTTTAGTAGTCAAGTCAATGATCCTGACTGACAGAATTCACATTCTGCATTTGTTAGTAATTAGTAATTAGTAATCAGTAATTACTAATTAGATTGGCGATCGCATGGATAATTACGCTGACCATCAGGGAACTCTAGATTAAGTAGTACAACTTATCTAATCATATGAGTTTTCTTCCTCCTCAATGTTCGGAACTGTCCAATAATGTCAACAGCATTTTAGATTTAGCACAAGAATCAAATATAAATCAGCAAAATATTCCAGTTATCGAAGCATCTCTCAAAAAAGCGATCGCCCCTAAGTTTGAAATTGTCTTTGCGGGTGCGTTTAGTGCTGGAAAGTCGATGTTAATTAATGCACTGTTGGAACGGGAATTACTTTATAGTGCCGAAGGACACGCTACAGGAACAGAATGTTACATTGAATATGCTGAGCCAGAAGCCGAGAGGGTGGTTCTAACTTTTCTCAGTGAAGTAGAAATCAAACAGCAAGCGGTTAGTCTTTGCCAGCATTTAGGATTATCAGCCAAAGATAATATTAGTGAACCAGAAGTAATAGATCTGCTGCATCAAGCTTGCGCTGCCATTATTGAACAAGAAGGTGGTGTCAGTAAGTCAGAAAGGGCAAAAAAAGCCAATGCTTTACACTTGCTGCTACAAGGGTTTGTCGCTAATCGCGATCGCATTGATGCTCAGAAAAATAATACTTACTCGATGGAGGAGTTTAATTTCTCTAATTTGTCTCAAGCAGCAACCTATGCTAGACGGGGTAGTAATAGCGCAGTACTAACTAAGGTTGAATATTACTGTCATCATCCACTTTTGCAAGACGGAAACGTACTGGTAGATATGCCAGGGATTGACGCTCCTGTAAAAAAAGATGCTGAACTTACCTATCGTAAAATTGAACATCCTGATACATCAGCGGTAATTTGTGTACTAAAACCTGCTTCGGCTGGTGAAATGACTTCAGAAGAAACCGAATTGATGGAAAAGATGAAGTCTAATCTGGGAATACGCGATCGCGTTTTTTATGTCTTTAATCGCATCGATCAGACTTGGTACAACGGACAATTAAGACAGCGTTTGGATAACTTGATTCAGACTCAGTTTCGAGATAACAAGCGAGTATATAAAACCAGTGGCTTACTTGGATTTTATGGTAGTCAAGTTAAATTTACCAATAATAGCGATCGCTTTGGTTTAAATTCTCTCTTTGCTGAAAGTGTCAAAGGAATTGGCGGTGAAGAGGAAACACCTCAGTTTGTGAGTGAGTTTAATAATTACTGTGCTAACTCTGGTAAATTGACTCGGACGAACTTTAGAGTATCTGTTAATGGCTATGAAACACCGAATGAAAACTATACTCGTATCCTGGGGGAATTTGGTACGCCGTTAATTGAACAATTAATTACCGATAGTGGCATCGAAGAATTTCGCAGTGCAATTAGTCGTTATCTAACAGAAGAAAAACGCCCTCAGCTTTTTGCTAATTTGGCTGAAGATCTCAAGCCTATTTGTGACGATCTTAAACAGAGTTATCTCCAGCAACTTCAAGAATTAGATAATCAACCTCATGAGATTGAGGCGATGAAGACTCAAGAGTTGACGTTACTCAATCAAAAGCTACAGGTAATAGCGAAAGAATTCGCCCAACATTTAGAACATGAAGTAAATTCCATCGTTACCAATCAAAATTCTGAATTTGAGTCAGATTTTCAAAAACTCAAAGCACAAATGGTAAGCCGTCTTGATGAACTGCTACAAACCTTTTCTGTACAGGATGCCTATAGTCGCGCTACTCTATCCCATCCCCGTAATGCCACTGCACCTTTAATTGCTGTTTTGGTAGAAGCTTTGTATTACTTAGCTAACGAACTTGAGGTTATTCTAGTTACCGCATCCCAAGTGTTGGTGCAAAACTTTTGCCAGCGTTTGAGCGATCGCTTTAAGCAACAAGACTACTATCGCGCCTTAGATCGCTTACTGGGTGAGGATACTGGTATTCAAGCAGAATTAAAAGAGTTAGAAAGCAAACTGATTTATGCCTTAGTCAGTGAAGCCAAAACAGAATGCGATCGCTATGTGCGAGAAAGTCCACGCTTTTATGATGAAGGAACGTTTTCCATCTATCAATTTCGTCAAACATTACAGCAAACTTCCCAAGGTTATGACTGCGCCAGCATGGTAGAAGCCGAACCCGCGATTCGTCAATTGTTAAAGTTAGATTTTGAACCAAAAGTTTCCACAACAATTCGGCGTAATTTCCGTCAAACCATTAACCAAACTATTAAAACTCAACTGTTACCAATGGCGCAGCAACAGGCAGAGAAAATCTTGCAATATTATCCTCAAGCAAGAATATTTCTAGAACAAACTTTGGAACAGGAAGCTATTGCTAAAATTGCCCTTAATCAAAAAATGCAGTTAGAAATAGAGCAAAAAATAAAGCAGTATAACCAATCAGTGAATGAAATTAATAGCTGCTTGCGATCGCTTAATTTATTCGAGCATCAATTACCAGTTATTAATCAACAAGAAATAGTTGTCAAGATTGAACTAAAGACTGAAAGTATTGAACTTAAGCATCAAACTCATAGCAATTTTAATTCAATAATTTCTACAACAGAAATATAATTTTATCACTAAACTAGACAAAAAAACAATTATGTCTGATAATTTTGAAATCAATACCAATGAATATTTACATCAATGCGATCTTAAAGATGTAATATCTTTTGACAATCAAAAGTGGCTTGATATTAATCAATTAAAAGTAATTATTTATCAATCTTTTAAAAATTCTGCTATTAGTCCAATTGATAAGTATATAAATATAAACTATGGCTTAAGAAATAGTTCTTTATGGTTTTATCAAGGAGGAGAATGTGAGATCTTAAGAGCTGGTTCTCCAGGATGGCAGAAAGGCAAAATTAAAATCAAAGTTACCTTAGAATTTAGTCCTGATGAACCTGAAGAAACAAGTTCACCTCTTGATGATATTCGTCAAGAAATAGATAAATCAAAGCCTTAGCTATAGTGAGATAAACAAAATATGAATGAGCAAAATTTAGATATTTTAGATAACGGTGATGTGATCGCTGTCTCTGAAGAATTTCAAAATGAATTTATTAGAGGTAAGACATTAAAAATTCAGCAGCTACTTGAAGAATACCAAGAATATATTGCGGACAGCTATGGAAGTAGCAAATCAGAAATTTTTATTGAAGGTATTGAATGTGAGGTCTTAAGCAAAGATGGCAATTCAAAAGGCTGGAGAAAAGGAAAAATTAAATTTGTAGTTCAGTTTGAACCTGAAGTAGCTGAAATTAGTAATAACCTAAACTCTTTAGAAGACATTCGTAAACAAATCAATAGTACAAATTAAAAACTTTAATTGAGGAACAGATTATGATGAGAGAAGGAAGCAAATTGATTATTAGTAATGAAGTTATTTCAATTGATAATCAAGAAGATAATATTGTAATTTCTCATTCTACTTATATAGCAGAAGAGTTTTTCAAGCAATTGAGATCTCGTCTTGGTTGCCACAATAAAGACCAATGGACTAATGAAGGAGTACCTTGTAAGATTCTATCTCCCAATCAAAATTGGCAAAAAGGTAAAATTAGAATTTGCTTACAGTTTATTCCCGATCGCTCAGAATCTGTTCTGGATGATATTAGAGAAAATAAATAAAAGTATTACTCAATTATCTATAAAATTATTGGAGATATTAATATGAAATCAGAAATTATTTTTCACCAGATAGAACACGAAGAATCTAATGTAGTTGTTTCTTTTGACAATGGAACAACATTTAAAGTTAGTAAGCTTATGGGACAGTTAAATATCTTTTTTAGAGATTCAGTACTTTATAAGTTATCAGAAAAGATGACGCAAATTGGAATAGGAACTCCTCCAAATTATCAAGGTAATTGGAATCAAAGTGTTGATGCCGAAATTTTAGAACCGCAATCTGGAGAGTGGAAAAAAAGCAAGGTGAGAATGAGAGTAATCTTAGAATTTTGCCCTGATGAACCAGAAGAAGTCAAAATTGAGCATACTCAAGACAATGCCAACTCATTAGATGATATTCGTCAGATTATTTCTCAATAATGTCTAAAAAAATGTTTAAAAGATGTCTAAAACACCAAGAATAAGCTTGCCCCAATCAGTCAGGAATTATGTGTTGCAGCGAGATAATTATCAATGTCAAAGTTGCGGTAAACAGAATACTGAGACAGAACTAAATATAGATCATATTATCTCTCTGGCTCAAGGTGGCAGTAATGACATGAGTAACTTACAAGTCTTGTGTAGTCGATGTAATCAAAAGAAAAAACATCATTTTGATTCTCGTTTTCAACGTCATTATGATTAATTAAGTAAAGTTGGATTAAATAATAACAATTCTCAAAAGTAATAGAAGACTTGGTAGACTTGGTAGGTTGGGTAGAACGATAGTGAAACCCAACAAAATCTTTTAGTCGTTGGGTTTCGGGCCTCAACCCAACCTACAATACTACTTCCTGATTTAATGATTTTTAAGCTTAAACTGGTCAAAGATAATCGCTGGAGCATCGGGTTCACGAATATCATAGCGATAGCTGCTCACTGTTCCTGTAGCGGTATCAAAAATACTAAAAGCAGTAATCTCATTACTAGCAATATAGGGTAATGGCTGCCCCATATTATCGGTCAAGGGTGCAATATTCGGCACAATTGGGTTTAAACCATTAGGATCGCCTATGGGAACAAAATTTTGGGGACTGTAGGGGGGAATCTCTCGTTTATTATCTCCAACATGAGCGCCGTAACTATTGCCCACATTAGAAGATTCCAGAAAATGCATTCCTGAAGTACTTTGAAATCGATTCCAAAGATGGGAATGTCCATAATAAACTAGCTGAACTCCTGCTGATTCTAATAACGGCAAGAGATCGCGGATAATATAGTCATCTTGGATCGGATAATCATAATAGCGAGATGTTAGCTTGCCAGCTTCAGAGTAAGATTCCTTGGGCTGAGGATCGGTATATGGGGGAACAATATTACCCCCAAGAGTATGGGGTGGATGATGAAACATAACGACCTTGTATTTAGCCTGCTGATAAGCCTCACTGGCTAATTCTTGCTTTAACCATTCATACTGAGGGCTTCCCTTGGCGATCGCTTCAAAGATATGCTGTCCATAACCCCAATCTTGAGGGCGATCGAGACTGCTTGCACTCTCTTTATATCGACCCTGTGCATCTACATCTAAACTAGGACTGCGCCAAATATTAGTTACATATAGAGAAATTAATCTAATCTCGCCAAAGGTACTCGCATAATATCTTTTTCCGCCTGAGTTACTTTGAGGCAGAGTAAAAATTTCTTCGTAGGTATCAGTATTGAAAGAGTTGTTCTCGATCCATTCGGCTGTGGAAACCTGATTATCACTCAGGCTTCTCCCTTGTACTGACTGATTTAGTTGTGCTTTCGCTACTCGACGAGGCAGAGGTTGAGCGAATTCTTCCTTCAAACTGCGATCGCCTGATACTTTGCCCATTACTTCATGATTACCGATCGCCGTAAATAAAGGTGCGTGTTGAATAATCTCGCCACCATGATAGGTAGTAGTAATACCGCTATGTTCTAGCTGATAGTTAGCTTTACCCTGAAGACTGGGAAAAAATGCTCCCCCTCGGCGATCGTCAAACCACTCCGAAGCGCGATCTGGAACGTTGACTAAATCTCCAGGAAAAAAGACAGCATCCACACGACCAACGGTTTTGACAACTTGCTCTAGGTTAGTCGCTACCATGGGCATTAACTGATGATCTGAAGTCAGTAAAATTTTGAGTGGGGTTTCTGGCGTGGGTAGACTGGAAAGGGTAAAGACATCGCTACTGTAGACTTGTTCTCCTTCACTGCTAGTTACTTGATATGGCACACGCCGACTAGGAGAGAGATCCTTAACTACAGCTTCATGTCGCCAAATATTGCGCACCGACTTTGCGGGAGGGTTATCGATTTGCGAATCTCGATCCTCACGGACTCGGCTGAGTTTTGTTGTCTTGGCGATCGCAATTTGTTTTAATCGATCGCCATATTTAACCTGATGGCGATCGCCTAAAAATTCAGTAAACCAGACTACATTTACCGTAGTTTTTGTCGGTAATTGCAGAAAAGGATCGCTCAAAATAGATGTATTGTTGCTGATTACTGGCTGTTGTTCATGGGCAAAAGTCATGGGCAAACAATTAATCACGATCAGGGTAAACATTGTCAGGGACAGCAGTATTAGTTTAACGATTTTCACTAAACAAATTAGAGGCTTAAACCTATTGACGACATTACATTTTTGGGAACTTGAATGAGTCTGTTGATAGATGAGTATTCACTTGATTAGAGTAATCCGTAAAAACCACTATTACTTAGTTTGTTTAACTATAAATAACACAAGAAGGTTGAGAATTAAAGCATTTGTCAGCTTTTTGAATTGTAATCGCTTTAGCCTCTTTATTAAGTTAAGGTAATGATATGAAGTAGCTAAAATCTAATTAACTAACCAAGTAAGATTTTGAGTAATTGCTACTTAAAGCCATATAGCAAAAGAATTATAGCTGAGAATCGAAACCGATCCACTTAATTAAAATAATTGACAAGAACTTTGCTTAAACCCTTGATAAATAGACTTAGTAGCACTTTTAAAGGTAGCTAAATCTACTTTTTAAGCGTAAGATAAAGTCAATATCTAATCTAGATATTTCCAACTAAAGGTGTTTATAATAGCAGGTAAGAAAGAAAGTAATTCTACTAGGTTATTCAAGCAGAAATATAGCCAAGCTAGTGAATACAATTACTAGCAGATAAGCGTTTTTAGCTGTTTCAGAGTCCCTGATAGGTTATTGAATTTTGTGTGTTTTGTGGTATTTTTCTCGATCCCACGCTCTTATGGTTGAGTCGTGGGATTTTTTATGTCGGTCGAGAATAATTTCTCTTGATTAGGTAATCTCTCAAAAGCTATGAGATGCTGATTTATTTAATCAAAAACCCAAAAATTAGCTAACAAAAATTACCAGCAATTACCATCAATTACAATGGGTATTGTCCCTGAAATACTTTAGTCGCTGGGCCAGTCATATAAACGCGATTATCTGCTGCTGACCAATTTATTTGCAGACACCCACCAGGAAGTTCTACAGTACAAAAGCGATCGCATTGATGATTTAATACCCCAGCCACCACAGAAGCACAAGCACCAGTACCACAGGCGAGGGTAATTCCAGCCCCTCTTTCCCAAACCCGCATCTTGATATAGTCTGGTTTTACCACTTCAATAAACTCAGTATTTGTCCGTTGAGGGAAAACAGGGTGATGTTCAAACAAAGGGCCAATTTGCTCTAGGGCGATCGCATCACTATCTTCGACAAAAGTAATACAGTGAGGATTTCCCATACTAACGGTGGTAACTAACCAAGAGCGATCGGCAACTTCTAAGGGCTGTGCGATAACTTTCCCCTCGACACCTGTAAGAGTTGTCGGGATCTTGGAGGCGGTTAACTCTGGTTCTCCCATATCTACTGTGACTTCACCGTTCTCCTCTAGCTTTGGTACAATTAGCCCTGCTAAAGTATCAATCTTGTAAGATTTATTAACTTCGGTATTTCCTTCAAGATCGGCGATAAACTTAGCGAGACAGCGGATACCGTTGCCACACATTTCTGGTTCAGAACCATCAGAATTATAAATTCTCATGGTGTAGTCTGTATCTGTATCTGCCTTGCCGGTCAGGGCAAAAATAACCCCATCAGCACCAATACCAAAATGGCGATCGCAGATGGCGATCGCTTGTTCGGGAGTAATTATCGGTTTGGCAGTATGACGATTATCAATCAGAATAAAATCATTGCCTAATCCTTGGTATTTGCTAAACTCGATTACCATCTTTATTTTTTCCTCCATAGATACGAGAACTGAAAATATGACTGAATTTAATACCGAACTACCTGGCGTCAGACAAGTCCAAGGCTATATTAAAAACAAGCAAGAAGTAGAACTAAAGTTAGTCACCGACGATTTAGTGGTCGGCAAAATTCTCTGGCAAGATGCAGATTCTCTCTGTATGGTGGATCACTACAGCCAGGAAACTCTAGTATGGCGACAAGCCTTGGTCTATATTAAGCCAAAAGCCTGAGCTTGGGTGGGCAGCGCCCACCTATATTACAATCAACTTACCCAAGCTTACTTTTAACTATTTCTTGGATTTTCTTGCCGTCGGCTTTACCTTTTAACTGTTTCATCGCTGGGCCCATGACTTTCCCTAAATCTTTCATGGTAGTTGCACCAGAGGAGGCGATTAGCTCATCGATAATTTTTGTCACTTCTTCATCGCTAACCTGTTCGGGCAAGTAGGTTTCAATAATTGCCAATTCCTGACTTTCTTTTTCGGCTAAGTCATCTCTACCAGCATTGGTGAACTGCTCAATCGAATCACGGCGTTGTTTTGCCTGTTGGGTGAGTAATTCGATTTCGTGTTCGGGAGTCAGGGTATCTTGACCCTTGGGACGTAGCTCAACTTCTTTTTCTAAGATTGCCTTTTTGATTCCCCGCACTGTTTGTAGGCGCAGTTTATCCTTGGCTTTCATTGCCGTTTTGATGTCTTCTCCAATCTGTTCTTTAAGACTCATCTTTTCTTTCCTTTACATGAGTCATTTATTATAAAATACTTTTTACGTAATACAAAAGAAATCAGATTAATTATCGATCTGGTGATGTAAAGTTCGTTTAGACAATGTTAATTAAAACTCGCGCCAAGACGCCAAGACGCCAAGGCGTTTATCCCGCTTAGTTTGAGTGCGAGATTCGGCGAATTTATTTCGCCTTGAATAATCGCGTTGTTGGGGCCCTAAAGGACTAGCTTAGCGTCGCAAAGATGTTATAAGAAGTAATCAAGCGGACTTGATATGAGATATTGCTTAAGATAAATGCGATTCATCAGTAGACGTATAATGTTGAAATTCGTAGACATGTAAATATACAGATTGTTGTGACACTTTCAACAGACAAACTAAAACCAGATTGGGCGGGAGATGATTTTCTGTCTCGTATGGTTAATATTTTGATTCAAACCAAGCCAATTTACCGCGTTATGCAGCGCCAAGCTCGCCGAGTATTAATTAATACCGCCGAAAAAAACGGCATACCCTGGCGCAAAAATTATCAAGATTTAGAAAATTCCTCCGTCAAAGACTTATTAGATTCGATTACTAATCCCGCGATCGCCTATCCTGATTATTATCAAGTACCCTTCCATGCTTACGATCGGGGAAATCTTTGTTGGCAGGCAGCTTTTGAGGCAGCTTCAGCCACGAATTCTATGGCACTAAGAATCTGGAAAGATGAGGATTTGACTTGGCAAGAGGCACAGCAACGTTTACGCCATAGTGTTTACAAGATCTTAGACACATATCTTCCTGAAACCATTACTGATGTTCTCGATCTGGGTTGTTCGGTGGGAATTTCTACCCTGACACTGCATCGATATTTTACTGCTCGACAAAATATACCAATTAATACGATCGGTTTAGATTTATCCCCCTATATGTTGGCGGTGGCGCAAAAGGCTGATACCCAACATGAAATTAGTCAATGGCTTCATAGCTTAGGAGAATCGACAGGATTAGCTGATAATTCCCAAGATCTAGTAACTTTACAGTTTGTGATCCATGAATTGCCTCGTCAGGCAACAGTGGGCATCCTGCGTGAAGTGTTACGCATTCTTAAGCCAGGAGGAGTTATTGGCATAGTCGATAATAATCCTGCTTCCCCTGTAATTCAAAATCTCCCCCCCGTATTGTTCACCTTAATGAAAAGTACTGAACCCTGGAGTGATGATTACTATACGTTTGATGTGGAAGCGGCGATGCAGCAAATAGGCTTTGATTATCAAGCAACTATCGCCAGCGATCCTCGCCATCGCACTTTGATTGGGATTAAACCAAACACTAGGAAATAGGAAATAGGAAGTAGGAAGTAGGAAGTAGGAAATAAGGAGATAATTATTGCTCTAAGTCTAAAAGTCTCAAACAACAATCATTAACCGAAGAGATAAGGTAAATGATGAGAAAAAGCCTTTTTTCTCTACGCTTAAAAATTTGAACCAGGTTGAGTTAAAAACTCTGCTTCGGCTTGAGTTGATTCTCTGCTTAATATTTGATTGCGGTGGGGAAAACGTCCAAAGCGATCGATAACAGCTTGATGTTTAATCGCAAAATCGAGATTATCCTCTTTACCTAACTCTTGAAAAAGCTCAACGGATAGTGCCTGATCTGCCTTATTTTCGCTGTGCATTAACGGCATATAGAGAAAACCTTGCTGTTCTACTGCTAGCTCCTGCGGATAGTTATGACTTAGTGCATATTTAGTCAAAGCTACAGCTTGAGCATCGGTGGCAAAAGCTTGAGCTGTATTGCGAAACATGTTACGGGGAAACTGATCGAGGATAATAATTAAAGCAAGCAAATCAAAAGAGCGATCGCGCCAACTAGTTAACTCCCCTGTTTTAGCCAATTGATAGGTATCAAGAAAACGTTGTTTAATTTCGCGATCGAACTCAGCACTTTTCTTGAACCATAGTGGCTTTACTCTCTCTGAGAACCAAAAATTCAAGACATCATCAGGGGTAGTTGATTTATTCATGAGTGGATACGTATTTGTTCTAATTAATCGCGATGAATTGTCTATTACATTGTTTTAAATCTTTTAGTTTTTCCTAATAATAACCACAGGAACATTCCTATCTACAGTTAAAAACCAGTCAATGTATCCTTTGCTACGGCAAGCAAAAAAAAGAGAAACTATTGTGTATTTGGATACTAATATGAATGCTTTGTCAAGATAATTTTGTCATAATCAAAATATTCGTAATCTTTGTTCATGCAAAGTAAAACGTAAACTTGACCTTTAGGAAACACAGTCACTAATAATTATGGGATTAATAACAGGTGTAAGTGTTGAGACAATTAAATCTATTCAAGGAGGAATGATCGAATTTTATAATCTTCAATCTAGTAACGAAACGATGGTGGTAAAAGTACCAGCCAATACTATTGACGATCTTTTTGTCCATAAGCAGCAGACAGATCAGCTATTAGTAGTTAAGGGGAGTTTTGTTCTAGTAATTTTATACGATCGCCAATATCAATATATTCCGCTGACGGAAGAATTACCCCAGGTAGTGACTATTCCTAGAGGAATTTTGCATGGCACAATTAATTTAAGCGATCGCGATTGTCTATTGGTTAATGCAGTATTACGTCATGGTCAACCCAGTCCAAGAGATTATCAGCCCATGGTCAGACCTTTTCCTTATGATTTGGCAGAAGCTAAACTCAGTTTGGAACGTATAAGAGCAACAATTGCAGTTTAAGTAGTGTTGAATATTCAATCAGACTTATATTTTGGCAATGTCTATCGTTTTTATTGACGCTGCCAAATTTCAATGGTGCGATCGCTAGTACCAGTAATAATTGTTTTAAAATTGGCACTAACTACCATAGAAAAAACTGGCGCAAATTGCTGAATAGTACAGGTATTTTTCCAATTATTTAATTGCCAGAGTCTAATTGTTCCATCCAAACTACCACTTACAATGGTTTCTCCATCAGAGCTAAAATACACAGAAGAAACTTTATCTATATGCCCTGTTAAAGTACAAATTAATTTACCCGTATTAACATTCCACAATCTAATTTTTCCATCACAACTTGCTGTAACAATAATTTGACCATTTGGACTAAAAGCTTGTGATAAAATCTCAGAATCGAGCAGGATTGATGCAATAACTTTTCCATTACTAATATTTCTAATTTTTAGATTGTTTTCTGCAACAGTAGAAAAAATCGTATTGTTATAGTTTATAGCGACCGATAAAACTTGTGCTTTATAGTCGATAAAAGTATATAACTCTTTTCCGCTAAATATATCCCAAAATTTAACTGTTTTATCGGCACTAGTACTAATTAAATTTTTACCGTCAGGACTTATAGCAACAGATAAAACTTCTTTTAAATGTCTAGTAAAGTGGTCGCCAAAAGTTTTTATTAATTCTCTTTTTTCTAAATTCCACAGCTTAATTGTTTGATCTGCACTTCCACTAACAAGTATTTTGGCATCACGACTAATTTCAAGACAATTAACGCGATCGCTATGTCCTTTCAATGTAAATATATTTTGTCCCGTACTTATTTGCCATATTTTAATATCATTGTCATAACTTCCACTAATAAAAAACTGATTATTTTGATAAACAGCTAGAGATGACACAATATTTAGGTGTTCTCTAAGTGTAAATTTACGTTCCCAAGATAATAGATAATTCTCTGAAATTGAAGTAGGGTCTTGAGGTGAAAAATCAGGTTGTTTTGATGATACAGAGGTTTTGGGTTGCGATGAATATGGTTTTGATGGTGTACGATCTTGTGCCTTTGGATAAGATTGTTTCGATGCAGAAGCAGAGGTTTTAAATTTAGATGATGATACTTTTTCACCTTTTGCGAGCTTTAATTTAAATACCATCTGAAAATCTGACTCGGCAGATTTTTTCAAACCTAATTTTTCCCTAACAAAACCTCGATACTGATAAGCTCTAATAAATTTTGGGTTGAGACGAAGCGCACGAGAAAAATTTTCTATTGCCTCATAATAATTCTCTCGTTCTGCATTGTCTACACCCTGTTGATAATAATATTCTGGATTCGTTTTCTCAATTGCCACTCCACCGCCAGAAACCAATGAACCAGAATTAACAGCATAATATTTTAATGCTTCATAAGCTTGGTTGATCTGCTTAATTTTTTCGTCTGCTTGCTGTTTCATTTTTGGATCGTTGTAAAAACGATCTGGATGCCAAATTTTAGCTAAATGGCGATAAGCTTGTTTAATCTCTTCTTGTGATGCGTTTGGCTTAATTTCTAAAATTTTGTAATATTCTTCAATAGCCATTAGAAAATTAGAATAATTTTTGATTAATTTATAACCCCAATCCTATCTTTGAAATTTAGATAAAGAGTGTAATCAAGATCGCTATCTCATCATCTAAATTAAATTACTGAAATCCTCAATTAAAAAAAAGCCTAAATCACCTTGTATCTGCTGAAAAAATAAAAATCTGAAATCAGTGGTGCGATCGGGTAATAATATACTGAATAAAGAACGAAAAAAATCCTTAGCCAAATTCAACTTGTTGAAACTGTGACAGAAGCAAAAAGCTACGAACAGCACGAGCGTCTGAGGAAACCTCAGACGACGTGTTCTTACAAAGAAACCGTAAATCTGCCTCAAACAGAATTTAACATGCGGGCGAATGCCGTGCAGCGCGAACCAGAATTACAACAATTTTGGGCGGATAATCAAATTTACGAGCAACTGTCACAGAACAACCCCAAAGATTCTTTTATTCTCCATGATGGCCCTCCCTATGCTAATGGTTCACTGCATATGGGTCATGCGCTAAATAAAGTCTTAAAAGATATCATCAATAAATATAAGTTATTGCAGGGACACAAAATAGACTATATCCCTGGTTGGGATTGTCACGGGCTTCCCATTGAATTAAAAGTTCTGCAAAAAATTAAATCTAAAGAACGGCAAGAATTAACTCCCCTTAAACTACGCCAAAAAGCCAAGGAATTTGCGATCGCAGCACAACAGGAACAGTGTGCAAGTTTCAAACGCTACGGTATTTGGGGCGACTGGGAACACCCCTATTTAACCCTGACTCCCGACTACGAAGCAGCGCAAATTGATGTCTTCGGCAAAATGGTCTTAAATGGGCATATCTATCGCGGTTTAAAACCCGTTCACTGGAGTCCTAGTTCTCGTACGGCATTGGCAGAGGCGGAATTGGAATATCCTGAAGGGCATACTTCTCCTAGTATCTATGTGGCATTTCCTGTAACTAGATTGGGAGAAAGTGCCACAGAATTAGCCGAATATTTGCCTAACTTGAAAGTAGCTATTTGGACAACTACACCCTGGACTATCCCTGGTAATTTAGCAGTGGCGGTTAATGACGAATTGGAATATGCAGTAGCCCAAGCCACTGATGGACAGTATTTAATTGTTGCCAAGGATTTAACCGAACAACTATCAGCTACTCTAAAAACCGATTTAATCGTCAAAACTACTATCTTGGGCAAAGAGTTAGAGAATACGGTTTATAGTCATCCTTTATTTGAGCGCGAAAGCCCCATTGTCATTGGTGGCGATTATATTACTACGGAATCTGGTACAGGACTAGTACACACTGCCCCTGGACATGGACAGGAAGACTATATCACAGGGCAAAAATATGGTTTGCCGATTCTTTCCCCTGTGGATGATGGGGGTAATTTTACTGAGGAAGCAGGCAAATTTGCAGGGTTGCAGGTAGTAGCTAAAGGAAATGAAAAGGTAAGTGCGGGTAATCAGGCGATTATCGATGCCCTAACTGAGGCGGGGGCATTACTCAAACACGAAGAATACGCCCACAAATACCCTTATGACTGGCGTACAGGTAAACCGACGATTTTCCGTGCTACTGAACAGTGGTTTGCTTCGGTAGAAGGGTTTAGAGATCAAGCCTTAAAGGCTATTTCCGAAGTTACTTGGATTCCTAGCCAAGGAGAAAAACGCATCACGCCTATGGTAAGCGATCGCTCTGATTGGTGTATTTCTCGTCAGCGTAGTTGGGGTGTACCAATTCCTGTCTTTTACGATCGAGAAACAAATCAGCCTCTATTAACCGAAGAGACGATCGATTATGTTAAAGGAATCATCGCCGAAAAAGGTTCTGATGCTTGGTGGGAATTATCTGTAGAGGAATTATTACCTGAATCTTACCGCAACAATGGACGCACCTATCGTAAGGGTACAGATACGATGGATGTTTGGTTTGATTCTGGTTCATCTTGGGCTGCGGTAGCTAAAGGCAGAAACTTAAAATATCCCGTGGATATGTATCTTGAAGGTAGCGATCAGCATCGCGGCTGGTTTCAATCTAGCCTACTTACTAGTGTGGCAACCAACGGTATTGCACCTTATAAAACCGTTTTGACTCATGGCTATGTGGTGGATGAAAATGGCTACAAAATGAGTAAGTCTAAGGGTAATGGTATCGCTCCTGAGTTAATCATTGCAGGAGGTAATAACCAGAAACAAGAACCGCCTTACGGTGCCGATGTGCTGCGTCTTTGGGTAGCTTCGGTTGACTACAGTTCAGATGTCCGTGTAGGTAAAAATATTATCAAACAGACTTCCGAGATGTACCGCAAGGTTCGTAATACTGCCCGTTTCTTGCTGGGTAACTTACACGATTTCCATCCGAAGCGAGATGCTGTAGCTTATGCAGACTTACCAGAATTAGATAAATATATGCTGCACAGGCTAACAGAGGTATTTACTGAAGTTAGTGAAGCCTATGAAAGTTATCAATTCTTCCGCTTCTTCCAAGCAATCCAAAACTTCTGTGTCGTCGATCTATCTAACTTCTATTTAGATATCGCCAAAGATCGACTTTATATCAGTAGTCTTAATTCCTTCCGTCGTCGTAGTTGTCAGACAGTTTTAGCCGTAGCCATTGAAAATATTGCTAAAGCGATCGCACCTGTATTGTGTCACATGGCGGAAGATATCTGGCAAGCTTTACCCTACGATACTGGTTATAAATCCGTATTTGAATCTGGTTGGGTAGAAATTAAAGACGAATGGCGAAAACCAGAATCAAGCGAATTCTGGGGAAATATCAGCCAGCTACGAGATGAAGTCAACAAGGTAATGGAACAGGCGAGAACAGCAAAAGCGATCGGTTCTTCTCTAGATGCCAAGGTTTTACTTTCTGTTGGCGATCCCAACTTAAAAAACCAACTTGCTGCTTACAATTCCTCTGATACTCTCAGTGAGAAAAATATAGATGAACTGCGTTATTTCTTCCTTGCTTCCCAAGTGGAATTAGTCGATTCTATTGCTGAGGCAGAATATAAAAGTGAATCTGATTTAGCAACCATTGCTGTAGTTAAAGCTGATGGTAAAAAGTGCGATCGCTGTTGGAATTATTCTTTATCTGTAGGTAGTTTTGTAGATGATCCGACAATTTGCGATCGCTGTAATGCTGCCTTAAAAGGTGAGTTTTAAATGATTGATATTATAGGGATGATCGAGCGATTATCTCTATGATCATAAAAACTAAAGCAAATTTATCTTAAAAAACGATAAAAACTATGTCTAGAAAAAGATTTACTTTTTAATTTTAATTCTTGCTCATATTCATTAAATATAGCCCTTAAACTAACTTTGTTGATTGTTTATTCAAGCTAAACTATGATGTAGGTAAATAATTGAGAGGAATAATTAAGGTGTCTAACGATTTTGGTGAACTGATTCGGCAAGCGCGAAAAGAGCAAAAGTATTCTCAAAGAGAATTAGCCAAACTATTGCAAATAGATTTTACCTATTTATCTAAGCTAGAAAACAATCGCGCTGACTATGCTCCTAAAGAAGATGTGATCCGTGGCTTGGCAAAGCATCTAAAATTAAATGAAGAACAGTTAATCTTTTTGGCGGGGAGAATTCCGCAACAAGAAGAAGACTTACTTAAGCAGCATTATAAAGACATGCCAGCTTTGTTTCGTCGAATGCGAGAAAATCCTGAATTTGCTCAAAGAGTGTTTCGCGAAGCTGCTAAAACTGACAGTTAATTATTAGATTGGGTTAATCTTTTGTGAGTGTTTTTCGTCCGTATCGATTCATTTCCAAACTAGAAATCGAGGCTTCTGCTTTAGATATTTGGTTGCAGATGGAGCGATTAGGCTCCGCCTACGCTTCGCGATCGCACAATCAACTACAGCTACCCATAGATACCAGTATCATTGCGGAATTTCTGGATCTAGATCTTGTTTGGGACACAATTCCTGATGACGAATATGGGGCGATCGCTGCCAGAATTTTACCCCTAGAAAAACTCATTGAAATTAACGAAAATATTCCTCAATTAAAAGGTGGGTTTGGTGAATCAACTATTGCCCATGAAATTGGACATTGGGTGCTGCATATTGATGTAGAACAAGTAGAACGCTATATTCGATTGAAGCAAAAAGGTATCGATGTTCAGGTAAAGCCTTTTCTTTGTCGCAGTAATAATCTGGCAAGAATTGAATGGCAAGCGCAGTACTTTGCAGGATGTTTGCTCATGCCTCAACATATACTAAAGGAATTAAAGCAGGATAAAGATCTAACTAAATGGCAGCATCTTTATCAAATGGCGGAAAACTTAGGAGTGACAATATCTAACCTGACAACTCGCTTACAGGATTTAGGTTGGATCTATCTAGATGCTGATACTCGCAAGATTTCTTTAAACCGCATTAACTAAAACATCGACTTCAATTGTTCTAATTATTTCCATACAATAAGGCGATCGCTATATTAAACTATGATTGTCGATTGTCAGTGATTAAGTCAAGCAAAAATTGTCTGAAAATACTAAGATCAAAGTAACACAGCTAGTTGTACTAGAAAGTTACCTACCATCCTCATTGTTAGATCTTCTCTTATGAACTTATCAAAAAAAGCTTTAATTGGTCTAAAGGCAGATCTCTTTCGTCATCCCCTAGATTTACAGGCTACTAATACTCTTAAGCAGCTACCAGGATTGGATATCGCCATCAGGAGCGTTTTAGGTTCGGTAGCGGAACAATTTTTTTATTTGAATAATATTGCTTCGAGCGTTTTAGTCAGCGAAAAACAGTTACCCGATCTGCATAAACTGTTGATTGAAGCTTGCGAAATTCTCGATCTAGAGCCACCCCAACTATACATACAGCAAAATCCCACCCCCAACGCCTACACCTTCGCCATGAGAGGAAAACAGCCTTTTGTAGTGCTGCATACATCCTTAATTGAAATGTTGACTCCTGAAGAAATCCAGGCGGTAATTGCTCACGAATTAGGACATTTGAAGTGCGAACATGGAGTTTATTTAACCATGGCAAATCTAGTAGTGCTAGCGGCTAATATGCTACCGCCTTGGGGAACAGTGTTAGCTCAATCATTACAGGATCAAATGCTGCAATGGGTTCGTTGTGCTGAATTTAGTTGCGATCGCGCTGCTTTACTAGCTATTCAAGATCCTAAAGTAGTCATGTCTGTCTTAATGAAGCTGGCAGGTGGTTCGCCAACTCTAGCACCCCAGTTAAACCTTGATGCTTTTATCGAACAGGCTAAAGCTTACGATTCTATTGGTACAGATAGTTTAGGGGAAGTACTCCAGGCTGCACAAACAGCGCAGTTAACTCATCCTGTTCCCGTGATTCGAGCCAGAGAAATCGAGCGTTGGGCGAGTTCGGTTGAATATCAGTCTATTTTAGATAAACGTCAGTTGGACAAAGAGAAAAAATTAGGCTGGAGTAATTGGTAGGTTTGATTACTGGTTACTAATTACTGATTACTGATTACTGATTAATAATTACTGGTTACTAATTACTGATTACTGATTACTGATTACTGGTTACTGATTACTAATAGCGTAAGATTGATTTTGTTGATAATTTTTGTAATTGTTTAAATAAAGAGTTCAAATAAAAAAATGCCAAAAGCAATTTGGAATGGTCAAGTTTTAGCCGAAAGCGATCGCACTGAAGTGGTGGAAGGAAATCAATATTTTCCCCCAGATTCGCTTAATCAAGAGTTTTTTCAAGCTAGTTCAACTCACACTAGCTGTCCTTGGAAGGGTCAAGCGAGCTACTATACTGTGGTGGTTGATGGTAAAGAGAACCCTGATGCTGCTTGGTATTATCCTGAAACTAAGGAAAAAGCTAACAATATTAAGGGCTATGTAGCTTTTTGGAAAGGAGTTAAAGTAGAAGCCTAAAGCGATCGCCACTTATGATCGGTGTTTAATGATCGTCAATAACTGCTGTAAAAACACAATGCTCAACTTTACCAAACCTTTTTATCCTTTACTTCTGGCTACTGTTAAAAGCGATCCTGAGACGGCTCATCGTCAGATGCTCAAAACATTAAATAATTTAGAAGTTAATCGTCATTCTGTGTGGGGTAGTTTGGCAATTAAGCAATTAGAAAAGTCTTTTTGTGTTCAAAATAGCCGTTTACACCAAACTCTCTGGGGATTAGATTTTAATAATCCTCTGGGGTTGGCAGCAGGCTTTGATAAGGATGGTACAGCAGCAGGAATGTGGAGTAGTTTTGGCTTTGGTTTTGCGGAATTGGGTGCTGTCACTCTCCACTCTCAACCAGGAAATCCTCGCCCGCGTATGTTTCGTCTGCCAGAAGATAAAGCAGCACTTAATCGCATGGGTGCAAATAATTTGGGTGCAGCAGTGATGGCGGATACCCTAAAGCAAACCTGGAGCCGACAACCCCGCCAAATTCCGATTGGGATTAATCTTTGCAAGTCAAAAACCGCTGCTTTAAATGACGCAGCAGCAGACTATGTAGGCAGCTTTAAATATTTACAGGCTGTGGCAGATTACTTTGTGATTAATGTCAGTTCACCCAATACTCCAGGATTGCGATCGCTTCAGTCAGGAGAACAGTTAGAACCGATCTTATCAGGCTTACAAAACGCCAACCCCCAGCAAAAACCAATTTTAATTAAGATCGCGCCAGATTTAGAGTGGAATGATATCAAGGATATTCTGAAGTTAGCTACTGACTATAATCTTGCTGGTGTTATTGCTACCAACACTACTATTCGCCGTGATAATTTAAATACCAAGATTTTAAAAGAGACAGGTAAAAGCATCCGAGATGAAGCTGGTGGCATTAGTGGTTTACCCGTAAAAGAGCGCTCTACAGAAGTAATTCGTTTTATTTATCAAGAAACAGCAGGCAAGCTACCTATAATTGGTGTGGGTGGTATCTTTAACGCCGATGATGCTTGGGCTAAAATTATTGCGGGAGCGAGCATACTCCAAGTCTACACTGGATGGGTATATGAAGGCCCTTGGATGGTTAATCAGATACTCTTAGGATTATTGTCTAAACTAGACGAAAAAGGTTTAGATCGTCTTGCTGATGCGGTAGGCTTAGAGCATCAATAGACATCATTTATCTACCTATTTACTGGTAAATTCTTAATTATCCCGAATGACTTCGATTTTAGAACAACTAACTGAATTAAATAAAACTGCCGTCAAGGCGATCGCTTCTACCGAAAACTTAGATGATCTCGAACAGCTAAGACTGAAATATTTGGGCAAAAAAGGAGAATTATCGCAAATTTTGCGGGGGATGGGTAAATTATCCCCAGAAGAAAGACCCCTAGTTGGTTCTCAGGCTAACGTAGTTAAGGAAGAAGTTCAAACAAGTCTCGAACAGCGTAAGCACGATTTACTACAAGCGCAGATTGAGGCGCAAATTAAGGCAGAAAGTATCGATGTGACCATGCCTGGTGTCAGTCGTCCTTTAGGTCGCATTCACCCCCTTAACGGCGTAGTAGATCGAGTTCTAGATATATTTGTCGGCTTAGGCTATACCGTAGCAACAGGGCCCCAAATAGAGACAGATTATTATAATTTCGAGGCGCTCAATACTCCTGCCGATCATCCCGCCAGAGACATGCAGGATACTTTTTATTTACCGGGAGGAAATTTATTACGCACCCATACTTCCTCGGTACAAATTCGCTACATGGAAAACCACCAACCACCGATTAGGATTATTGCTCCTGGTCGAGTATATCGTCGAGATACTGTGGATGCGACTCATTCTGCGGTGTTTAATCAGGTGGAAATTTTGGCGATCGATCGAGGTTTAAAATTTACCGATCTTAAAGGCACAATTAAAGAGTTTCTCCAACGGATGTTTGGCGATGATTTACCTGTCCAATTCCGCACCAGTTATTTTCCTTTTACTGAACCTTCAGCCGAGGTGGACGTACAGTGGCAAGGCAAATGGCTGGAGGTTATGGGTTGTGGCATGGTCGATCCTAATGTGCTTAAGGCGGTGGGTTACGATCCTGAAATATATACAGGGTTTGCAGCAGGCTTCGGCGTAGAACGGTTTGCGATGGTGCTACATCAAATTGACGATATTCGCCGTTTGTATAATAGCGATCTGCGTTTCTTACAACAGTTTTAATTTTTAATTCTTAATTTTTATTTTTCAGGGCGATCGCATTATCTTGGCGATCGCTGTTGAGATTGTCCAACCTCAATAAGCTTTCGTAGATGGGAGAAAATTAGGGCGATCGCTTTAGCTTAATCATTTATTATTACTTCTTCTTGTTTTTCGGCTATATCTATAAACTCGGTTATTTCTTCTAGGAAATCTTGATATTCGGCAACAGTATGGCGTGTATCTTCAAGTGCTTTTATTTTATCTTCAAGTGCTTTTATTTTATCTTCAATTTCTTTTGTAAAAGGAGACTCAGCACCGATAACTTTTTCTCCTCGCTTTTCTTTAGCTGCTAATTCTAAATTTAATTCTAAAAGTTTGGCTAAAATATCGTCATCAGTTTTAAAACCATAAGCTTGCATTACTAATTTATCTAATTGTTGATGTAGCTGATAAAGTTTACTAGCTGGTTCATGAAAGTAGGTGTTATAAAGTTGCGTAATTCCCCATTGTTTCTTTGACATTTGTTCGGTGCGATATTGATGCAATTCAATGGTTTTATTACGAATTTGTTCCGTAGGGGCGAACGGCCGTTCGCCCTTACCTAAAACGCCCCTTCGCGATGTACCCTCACCAGGATTTTGCGGGAAAGGAAAGGTTTCAAAACAAGTTGTGTTGGTATAACGAGTATCGCCTTTTAAAGTGGAACGTTGAGCTTTTACCCAAGTACGATGAACGATTGAATTTAGAATTCCCAATATATAATAATCATCCGAGGCTATTACCATATTGGCTTCACAGGGCAGAATTGAAACATCAACAGGGCTAAACACAATATACTTGGCAACTTTAGGAATTGCAAAATAACAAGATAATTCAGTTAATGCTTTTCGCATCATTGGTCTACTTCGTCCATATTTCCACCAGTTTATTCTCCGTGAATTTTCTTTGTTAACATCCCTCTCAGGCTTGACTTTTTCTTTGACTCTCTTAAAAGGTAATTTATAATTACAAGCTTCTTCAAGACATATATCGTTAAAATCAATTACCCAATCTTTTTGTAGATGTAACTCAATCAAACTCTGTCCGTCTAACATTGGTTTGAGAATATCCTTATTTTTGGAATCTTTATTTATCCATTCTTTGGCTTCTGACTCTGAAACAATAAAACCTTGTCCCGATAATTCACAAGCTTGAAATGAATAATTTTTATTAGCTTTTAGTTTTTCTGCTAAGTTGACAGAGATTTCTTTTTTTAAAGATGTAGATATTCCCTCAACAGATAAATCATCTAAAAATAGCTTTTCTGGTTTTTGTTTTGACCAATTTACGATACTGACATGAACATTAGCTTTCCCTGACCAAACTTGAGAAGATATAGCTTCATAAATATAACCACCTTGTTCTACAACATAATCTAAACTTGCTTTACGACTTACATTTTGAGAAATAGAATTAGTTCCAACTAAGCCAGATCTACCATTTGTATCTAAATTATCTACTGCTTTTCTGAACCAGTAGGTGCAAAAATCAACTTGACCCTTTACTTCTTTAAATTGTTCGTATACTTTTTCTGTATATTCATCTCCCAATTCTTTTCTTAATTCTCTACCTCCCAAAAATGGAGGATTGCCAATAATTGCATCAGCTTTTATCCATTCGCTAAACAAAGCATCTTGACAAACAATATTATTATCCAAAGTATCGAGAGGTAATTCTCTTTCAGTTAAATCTAACTTATCGATCGCAACTTTTTTAGCAATAGTTAATGTTACTCTAGCTAACTCGACAGCAAAAGAATTAATATCCATGCCTCGCCCATTTTTCGAGCGGCTTTTTCCGTAATTTCTACTTGATTGTTGCGAAATACTGGAGTTTTTTCTTCTAACTCCATAAACCCAAAAGCACTTGCTCTCTGGGGTAATTCCGTTAGTGATACGATATCGACAGGATCGTCAAGTTGGTTATCAAAATCGTAAATCCAAAACTCATCAAAATTGCACAAGACAACGTGCTTGGGACGATGACAATGAGGAACGAGTCTAGCCCAATAATCATAAGCCTGACGATAATGTTTGCTTAGATCTACCCCCTGCTTCTTCATTTCAATCAAAACGCGGGGTTTCCAGACTAAATCTGCAAAACCTGTTTTACCTTTATTACTTCCTTTGGCGATCGCAACTTCGTATTCTGCACCAGCCTGTAACGCACCCTGATGTCCAAAAGCCTGAAAAAATCTGTCTAAAAATACCTGTGCCTGACTTCTTTCTCTGCCTGTAATGTATTGCAAACGATAATTAACAAATTCGTGCAGACTTTGGGGAGTAGCTACCATATATCTAGTTACAAGAGAAGATATATTGAGCTTTCCCTGCTCTTAGTAGCTATCTGTCGGGGAAACTACCTGATTTTGATTACTGAATTATGCCAAGGGAAGTGATTTCTCATATTTTGAAACGCGATCGCAATTTTTTCCAGTAAATACCCTTGCGATCGCTATCCTGAGAAACGATCTTGAGATTTGATATTGATATTATTTAACTAAAAATCCTGACAATCTACTTGCTACTTGCTGGGCTTTCGGGGGCAGCTTTCGGCGCGGGGGTTGGTTTAGCTTCTTGTTGTTTAATTAGCTTTAATACCCCAGCATACTGTGGTTGTTCGGGGTAATATTGCACTAGTTTTTCTAGAGTGGGAATAGCTTTTTTCGGATTGGTTTGAATATAAATCTGAGCTAATCCTTCTAAAGCAGTCACATTTTTTGGTTCCCGTTCTAATACTTTTTCATAGCCAGTTACCTGTAGCTGAATTTGCTCTTCCGTTGTGGGTGCATCAGGATCGGTAGCGGCGACATTGCTAGAGTTAGACTGACTAAAAACACTACTTAGAGCGATCGCCAAAGTTGAAGCAGCAAATCCTAAACCTAAAACCAGGGTAACAATACGGGATAGTTTTCTGCCTTTTGTTTCTTGCTTATTTTTTTTCTTAACCATCAAAACTAGCTCCTGATTTCTATTTGCCTATAAGTTCCATTCATAAAAAGCTAGTATACCTCCTGTAAATCCTAACCAACAGAGTACCACTAAAATTACAGAACACAGTCCACGACTACAGCCTACCAACTGTAGATCTAGTTTGCCTAAGAAAATTGCCGAAATTAGGATAAGAAAACGCGCAAAAAAGTCAATGCGCTGGACGATCATGGTAAAAGCGAAAGCTCCAATCAAAATTGATAACCACGATCTTATAGCCGACTTTAACCAATTATTTAAACCTACCGTTATCAGAAATACAGGCGAGGTAAACAAGACTACTAAAAAGGCAATACCCAAAACCGCTACGCCATACAGAATGCTAACGCGAGCAGATTCAGCAAAATTGTTTAAGATATTTTCTTGTTCGAGTAGTCCATAAATCCAAGAGCCATACAGCCAGCCTTCCGCACTGTAGGTTGAGAGTACCAGGAGCAAGGAAAATACCAGAGAAGACCGAGGATGATTTTTAAGCTGAATCATGTAATACAACTATAGGTAATTGAAAATAGATCGAGAGGGTAACAGTCTTTTTCCAGTGAATGTTAGATTATATGACGATCGCTCTACCAATGCAGTTGCGATCGCCAGCGAACCTTTAAGACTACACAACACTGGTTCAAACCTACGATCAATTACCTAATTACATCCTGATTAAATCAGCATTGAATTTGGCTGGCTGAATCTATGCCATGCTTTGAATGATGTAGTCAAAATAGGGAGCAGCCTCTTGAGCATCTTCTTTACTCAGCAGATCTACTGAAGCATTTTTTAGACAGCGAATCGCATCAACCATACCAGGTACAGGCACTTGAAGAGAATTGTACATCTCTCTGACGCCAATTAGACCAGATTTTTCAATCGGGTCTTTATCTCCTGCCATAACGCCATAGGTAACCAGACGAAGATACCAGCCAAAATCTCTCAGACACTGATTATATTGCTTTTGACCCGAAGCATTGCCCCCAGCAGAACGATACTCAGGGTGCATCCGAAACAAAGCTTTTCCTGCCTGATCGACGATTTTCTTTTCGTTAGTGGCTAAAGTTTCGGCAATCCGCACGCGCTTTTCGCCAGTAGTTAAAAAGTTTTTAATGCCTTCTAGTTCACCGCTACTTGGGTAGCGCAGTTCGTCATCTGCTTTGAGAATGACTTGACTAACTATGCTCATAATATCTGAATCAGTTTAATTAACTTTAATAATCTTAGTATCTCAATCAAGAGAAATCATTGATCAGAGCAAATACTGGGAAAACTCCAGTTTATTCTACTCTCATGTTGGCAATATCTTGCCATTCCTTGGTAGACAAAGGTTGCTTTACTAAATCAATCTTAAAAATTGCGATCGCAGCTTGAACCAAGCTCTCAATTATTATTTTAGCAGTCAGATCGCCCTGAAAATCTATGGTTAATCGATCTTTTTGCTGGTAAATAACTTGATGAAGATTTTGCTTTAAGTCTGTCTCAAACACCTGTCGATACAGCTGTCTATCTGTATTTAAGATCATTGATCCATGTTGTAATACTGTCTTTCCTCGACGAAGTTGAGCGCTGCCAATTACTTTATTGCCAGCGGTGGTAATCAAATCTGCACCTGTAGCCGTAGCAAAACAATTCTGGTGCTGAACATACTCTTTACTGGCAGTACCATAGTCTAAGTTGACACCAAGCGATCGCCAGCCTGTAATTAAAAACTGACATATTTGTTGATACACCGCCAATCTTTTCCCTGGGGGAATTGAAGTCACGATCGCATAGGTTAAATCACCCTGATGTAAAACCGCTCTACCACCCGTAGGACGACGTATGATCTCCAGTGGTTTACCTTGCCAGGTTAAGTCATGCCAAGAGTGGGGATATTCTTGCTGATGATATCCCAAAGAAATCGCCGCAGGTTGCCAAGTATAGAGCCTCAATGTTGGGGGCTGTTTTCCTTGACGGTGCTGTTCTAACAAATAGCGATCGATCGCCATCTGCATTGCTCCTGATGCTTCAATCGGCGGTATATAACGCCATGTCGAATTCATTAAATTTAGTAGATATGATATTAGGTAGTAGGGATTAAATAGTAGGGGCGGTTCGCGAACCGCCCCTACAGGTAGTAGGTAGTAGTAAAAAAATGTCCTAATATTGTCTAGATCTGTGGATAACTTGGGGAAAAGTTGCGCTATTTATTACTTTCCTGTGGAAAAGCAATTTAATTAGCAATTTAAATTACTAACGGCGAGTTAAGTTTGAAACTTCTGTCGGCTAACAAAATTAATGCGATCGCTTAATAAAGAAATTGTTTGATTTAAAGCGCGATCTTTTCTGAGCTGTTTGGCAATTTTGTCGCAGCTATACATCACAGAGGTATGGTCTTTGCCCCCAAATTTTTCTCCAATGCGAGGTAAGCTTAGGTCAGTATGTTGTCGCATGAGATACATGGCGATATGTCGAGCGTTACTAATTTCTCTGCGTCGGGAGCTACTTTTTAAATCTTCAATCGAAACATTTAAGATTTCTGTCGCCACCTCCAGAATTGTATCGGGAGAAGCCGTAATTTGTTCTACTTTCGGATTTAGGGCAGAGGCAACGTTTTCCACCGTCATGGAGAGGTTAGAAAGGGAGATATAGGCGATCGCTCTAATTAATGCCCCCTCTAATTCGCGAATGTTGGAAGTGTACTGACTGGCAATATATTCGATCGCCTCTGGCGGTAAACGAATATTTTCTGATTCGGTTTTCTTTTGTAAAATTGCCATGCGGGTTTCTAAGTCTGGCACCTGTACATCAGCAATTAAACCCATGGAAAACCTCGAACTTAAACGTTCCTGTAGTTTGGGAATTTGCTGAGGCGGGCGATCGCTAGCTAATACTACCTGTTTCCCAGCCTCGTGTAGAGTATTAAAAGTGTGGAAAAATTCTTCTTGAGTGTATTCTTTGCCCTCAATAAATTGAATGTCATCTACCAGCAGAATATCGGCAGTGCGATAATGTTCACGGAAAGCTTGAATACTATCGTTGCGAATTGCTGCAATCAGATCATTGGTAAATTGCTCTGTCGAAACATAAAAGACTTTAGCATCAGGATTAATCTCCAGATGATAATGCCCAATTGCCTGCATTAAATGAGTCTTACCTAATCCCACTCCACCACAGAGGAATAGGGGGTTAAAATCTCGTCCAGGGGATTCTGCCACCGCTAATGATGCAGCTTGTACCATACGGTTTGTTGGCCCGACAACAAAACTATAAAAAGTATATTTGGGATTTAATTTATTCGGTTTCAGGGAATTGTTGCTAGCAGATTTTTGCTGTGACTGAGCTACATCAGTTGATTCGGTTAAAAATGCTAGATCTTGCCCTTGCTGAGATTTGAGGCAAATTTCCCAAGATTTTCCCGTAACTTCGACCACGGCATCACTAATAATTCCCAAATAATGTTTTTGCAGATGGTTCATGACAAAAGCATTAGGGGTTAAAATCGTGATTCTTTCGGCATCAAAGCTTTCAATTATGGCATTCTGAATCCAAGTTTCAAAGGTAGGGCGACTTAACCTTTGTTTGAGAAGCTCTAGAACGTTTTTCCATAATTGCTCTGAAGAAATTGCCACTCTGTTATCTGACCAGTGAAGATGATTTGAAATAAAGCTCGGCTACTTTTTAAGTAGCTTGCAAAATTGACTGGTAGAATTTTACCAGTAGAGTCAGATTAGAATCAGTAATATTTACTATCTATTATCTATTTCTAATCGTTAAAACTTCCTTGAGAGACAATATACTTCATAAACAGCTTTTGCTCTAGAATCTAGCAATTAAAGTAAATTAACATATGAGTACTCCCAAGATCGCTCAAATAGGAACACCTATACTTAGAAGTCAGGCTCAACCCGTCGAGCAAGTCACAGACTCTAAGATCATAAAGCTTATTGACTGTTTAGTTAAGACAGTAACCGCCAATCAAGGAGTAGGAATTGCTGCGCCTCAAATTTCTCAACCTTACCGTATTTTTATTATTGCTTCTCATCCTAGCGATCGCTACCCGCACGCACCGACTATGCCACCAACGGCAATGATTAACCCCCGCATACTGTCTCATGGTGAAGAGCTGGAAAAAGACTGGGAGGGATGCTTGAGTGTCCCTAACACCAGAGCTTTAGTTCCCAGATATCAGCAAATTGAAGTCGAATATACTACTAAAACTGGAGAATTGAAACAGGAAGTTCTTACAGGCTTTATCGCCCGTATTTTTCAGCATGAATTAGACCATCTTGACGGTATTATCTTTACAGATCGCCTCAGCGATCCGTACGATCTATATACAGAAGCCGAATATCGTCAGTTAATCTCCACATCAACACAAAAAATTACAAGTTAATTTTTATTCGAGATTCCGACCGAGATCGGCGTTAATATACATCAGTCAAATGTCAGAAAACCAACTAATTTAGTAACTTGAGGGATTGGCGTTAGATGCGATCGCTAAAAGATTAAGATTTATGTTGTTTGGCAGAAACCGAAAAAATCAGTCAAACGAATATCTCACTGGCAAAATTTGCTTCTATTTGGGATAAAAGTGTTATTGTTAGGGATGAGAATGAACAGATTAAAGATTAAGTTTGTATCCAGTATCTAAGGGTTTCTTCCATAAAGTATTGAGCTATTTCTTTACCAATAATTCTGTCTCTCTAAACACAACACTCATTGAGAAGACGAACAAAACATGTCAATTTACGTAGGCAATCTATCTTACGAAGTCAACCAAGAAGACTTAAATGAAGTTTTTACCGAGTATGGAACTGTTAAAAGAGTTCATATTCCTAGCGATCGCGAAACAGGTCGTCCTAGAGGATTCGCTTTTGTCGAAATGGAATCCGAAGCTAACGAAGACAAAGCAATTGAAGCTTTGGATGGTGCAGAATGGATGAACCGTCAGCTTAAAGTTAACAAAGCTAGACCGCGTGAAGATAGAAGTGGTGGCGGCAGAAACAATCGTTTCTAATCTAAACTTGGCTCAATTTTTTGAGCAAAATTAACAAAAATTAACAACATTTGAAAGATTAGCGCTTCTGGAAACTAGATAGACCAACATCTAAGTTTTTCTAGAAGCTTTTTGTTGTCTGGAAGTCTTATATCAAATATGGATAAACAGTTGAATTAAAACTCGCGCCCTAAAGGATATGCGAAGCGGTATACCATTTGCGAAGCTTATCCTTTAGGACAAGGGTACAATGTGCTTTAGCACTAGCTTTGCGTCGCAAAGACGCAGAGGCGTTTATCCCGCTTAGTTTGAGCGCGAGATTCGGCGAATTCATTTCGCCTTGAATAATCGCGCTGTTGGGGCCCTAAAGGACTAGCTTCGCGTCGCAAAGATTTTATTAGAAGTACATAAGCGGACTTGATATTAATCTGAACTGGGGTCAATTAATCAATTACCGCAATACATTCGATCTCTACCAAAACGTCTTTAGGTAAACGAGAAACTTCCACACAGGCACGAGCGGGAGCGTTTTCTGCTAGGAAATATTCGGCGTAAACTTGATTCATCGGCGCAAAGTTAGCTAAGTCGGTGAGAAAAACGCTAGTCTTAACTACGTCTTCCCAGCCTGCTCCTGCTTCCCGCAAAATTGCCTCCAGATTAACCATTACCTGCTGAGTTTGTGCTGTGATGTCCCCATCGCCGACAATTTGACCCGATTGAGGATCTAGGGGGATTTGTCCCGCCACAAACAGCATTTGACCAGAAGTGGCGATCGCTTGATTATAAGGCCCTACAGGTGCGGGTGCTTTGTTGGTACGAATAACTTTTTTAGACATGACTAAAGATTAATCCGAGGATAAGTAGTAGTGAACTGGAAAGATAAAGATTAATAGCAATGAATTTACTGTTACTTACTTTTGCAGGAAAAGCATGATTTTGATTCACGTGATTAGCTAACTGATAGGCAAAGGGTAGACTACCAAAAATAATTAGACAAAGCAGGGGTAAAGTATTTGTAATTACCAAAATTACGGTTAAAACATAAATACTGGCGATCGCTACAGTTAAAATCTTTGCTCCCTTAGCTGTTCCCAAGCGGACAATTGGCGATCGCTTTCCTGCGGCTAGGTCGTCTTCAACCTGATGGAAATGAGAGCAAAAAAGAATAATTGCGGTGCTGATGCCAACAAGTGCCGAAATTACCAGATTTTCTGCTGAAAATGCTTGAGTTTGCGCATAATAAGCAGCAGATACTGCTCCAGGGCCAAAAGTAAAGAAACAAATTATTTCTCCCCAACCCAAATAGCCAAAACGAAATGGTGGCCCTTGATAGGTATAGCCCAAAAAACAGCACAATAAAACTAAAATTGCTACCGTTGGGTCATGCTGCCACCAGGATAAAGCGAAAATCCCACCAATGCCGACACTCAGACACAGATTAGCAACCCAAAACACTAAGCTTTTGTTGCCTGTTAAATTTACTACGGAATGGGCTTTATTGATGTCAATACCTGTCTCGGAATCAAAGACATCATTGCTAAGATTTAACCAGGCAATAATCAGGATTGCCGAACCGAGAAAGGTAAAGAAATATTGAGTATTAAATAGACTTGTTGCTGCAAAAGCTACTGCTGTCCCTACGGCAATGGGAGCGATCGCTACACTGTAGATTGGAGGCTTAATTGCAGCTAGCCACAATTGATTTTTCTGAGTTATTTGCTTAGTGGTCATAAAACAAATTGTGTAACAGCGAAAAACTCGGATATTACACGATTAGAGACAACATTTAGTACCCTATCAGCTATGACCGCTAGTATTGAGCAAGTTTCACGAAAGTTAAAGTTTTACTAGCACAACTCAGATTTAAGCTGGATTAATCAACTGAATCAAATGTTTACTCCTGTTTGCTACCCAAAGATGATATTTATTCAGGTTCTAGTTGGGGGTATTGGCTAGAACTATTGCAGACAGTATCTTATAATGAAACTCATAAAATTATCTTTTTTAGTAACTATTTACTAATAAGCAATTAACTTAACTTTTATTTCCTGCCGAAACTTTGAGGAAATGACACAAACTACAAGCTCTATGTCTTTTGCAACTCAGCCTGGTAATTTAATTTTAGATAATAATATTAATGCAGAAATAAATAATTTTTGGCACGGTGAAAAACTGAGTTTTGCTGTAGATCGGGATACAGAAATTATTAGTTTGGCGATTCAAATTCCTACTGTCGATCCTCTTGTTTGTCTGCAAAAACTAGGTCATAGTAAGACACTAAACTTCTATTGGGAAAACTGTAGTAAGCAGGAAGCTGTAGCTGCTTGGGGAACAACTATTAGGGGCAATACCCAGCCTGATTCTAGATTTAGTTCGGCTCAAGACCTAATTCAAAGCTGGTTTAAACAAATCACCAGAGAAGGAGCAAATACCCTGATTCTAGGGAAGCCCAGCGTATTCTGTGGGTTTACCTTTTTTGCAGATGTTGAAGAATCTGAACCCTTTAAGTCAGGAACTTTATTTTTACCTCGTTTTCAAATAGTCAAAAAAAATAAAACCTGCTGTTTAATTGTTAATTTTCCTTTACACAAAGCACAAGATAAAAGTTATGTTTTAGAGCAAATTAAGCAAAAGGTAAATACTATTAATTGGTCTAGCTTAAAGTGCTTAGATGAGAACGATCATAGTTTACTGTCTGTCGATCGCAAGCAGTCTCAAGACCCTGATTACTTTAAATCTGTAGTAAAATCCGCCTTAAGCTCAATTGCTGCGGGAGAAATGAGTAAAATTGTAATTGCTCATACCACAGAGATTAAATCGGCAATTCCCTTTGACGTGATTAAGTCTCTAGGCAATTTAAGAAAACTTCATCCCGACTGTTATATTTTCTCCACTAGCAATGGTCAAGGGCAAAATTTTGTTGGTGCAAGTCCCGAACGTTTGTTGAGCGTACAAAACCAACAACTTGTGACAGATGCTCTAGCAGGCTCTGCTCCTAGAGGAAATAATAGTACTGAAGATCTTCATCTAGCAAATCTGCTCCTAAAAAATCGCAAAGAAAAACGAGAACATCATGCCGTGCGTGATTTTGTGATTGAGCGTCTTAAAAATATTGGTTTAAAACCCCAGCAGCTACCTCTACAAATTTTAAAACTGTCGAATATTCAACACCTATGGACACCAATTTATGGACACCTCCCCGCAGATATCGAGCCATTAGAAATTGTGGCATTACTTCATCCCACTCCTGCTGTTGCGGGAGTCTCGACTGAATCTGCCTGTGAAAAAATTCGTTACTACGAAAAATGCGATCGCTCTCTTTATGCTGCGCCTTTTGGTTGGGTAGATTATGAAGGAAACTGTGAATTTATTGTTGCTATTCGTTCGGCTCTAATCGATGGTAAACTGGCGCGGCTATATGCTGGTGCGGGAATTGTGTCTGGTTCTAATGCTGATAAAGAATTTGACGAAGTACAGTTAAAACTACAGTCTTTGCTAAAAGCGTTAGTGTGATTAGTAATTACTGAGTACTGATTACTGATTACTGACAATTATTGTTTAGTAATCTTCTACTGATTGCATGATTGATTTTCGTAACGTAAATACTTTATGGGCATCGGTACTAGTAGAAACATTACACCGTTGCGGTGCGACTACGGCAGTGATTTGTCCTGGTTCTCGTTCTACGCCTTTGACCATAGCCTTGGCTAATCATGCCCATATTATCGCTATTCCTATTTTAGATGAGCGCTCGGCTTCTTTCTTTGCCCTTGGTAGAGCGAAAAAAACGGGTTTACCCACAATCTTAGTCTGTACTTCGGGAACAGCAGGGGCAAATTTTTATCCCGCCGTAATTGAAGCTCAACAAAGTGGTGTTCCATTGATCATCTTGACGGCAGATCGTCCAGCAGAACTCCGTAATTGCCATGCAGGACAAACTATCGATCAGGTAAAGCTCTATGGTAATTTTCCCCACTGGCAATGTGAACTTGCCCTCCCTGAAGCTAGTTTAGCCATGCTGAGCTATCTACGACAAACTATAGTTCAGGCTTGGCAGCAGTCTTTATTACCCACTCCAGGAGTTGTACATCTCAATCTACCTTTCCGTGAACCTCTTGCACCGATCAAGCAGCCGTTATCGCAGATCGAGACTCAATTCCCCGCAGATTTTTTTGAGACAATAACTAGTCATCTACCAGCTAAAAATTTTATTTCCCTACCCTGGCAGAATTGGCGAGGAAAGTCGGGCATAATTATCGCAGGATTAGCTCAACCTCAAGATCCTGAAGCTTATTGTCGGGCGATCGCATTTTTGTCTCAACAGCTATCTTTTCCTGTCTTAGCTGAGGCTTTATCACCGCTAAGAAACTATGCTCAACTTAATCCTTATTTGATTTCCACTTATGATTCAATTCTGCGTCAGCCAGCAGCACAGCAGTTAATTCCTGAAGTGGTGATTCAAGTTGGCGAATTACCCACCAGTAATCAGTTGAGAAATTGGCTCAAGGACATTGATGTACCTCGATGGGTGATTGATGCTAGGGTTGATAACTTCGATCCACTACACGGTAAGACAATTCATTTTCATGCTTCTATTACCCAAGCGATCGATCATACAAAGGCGGAAAATAATCCACAATCGCCCTATTGTCAGCAGTGGTGTAAGTTAGAAGCAATAACCAGAGTAAATATCGATCGTACTTTGACATCTCTCAATCAAATGTATGAAGGCAAAGCAGCTTGGTTGATTTCTCAGACTCTGCCACCAGGTACACCGATTTTCCTGGCTAATAGTATGTCAGTGCGCAATGCTGAATATTTTTGGCAACCTAACTACAAAAAGCTAGTTCCTTATTTTAGCCGTGGTGCTAATGGCATCGACGGGACTCTTTCAACTGCCTTGGGCATTGCTTATCAAGATGCAGGAGTATTATTAACAGGAGATTTAGCATTATTGCATGACACTAATGGCTTTCTGATTCAGCAAAAGTTTCAGGGACATTTAACAATTATCTTGATCGACAATGACGGTGGTGGTATTTTTGAAAACTTACCTATTGCTGATTTTCCCTTGTTTGAGGAATATTTCGCCACGCCTCAAACCGTCGATATCGCTAAACTCTGTATTGCCTATGATCTTGAATATCTTAAAATTGATAACTGGCAGCAGCTAGCAGATTTAATCGCCGACTTACCTAAGACAGGTATTCGAGTCTTAGAATTAATTTGCGATCGCCATGCTGATGCTGCTTGGTTAAAAAGTAATTTAGCTCTATTTGGCAAGCATAATCTGAGTAACCCTAACGAGCTTGGAGTGTAAATGATCACCAGCTTTCCACTCCAAGCTCGTTTGGCTATTGATGATCAATTGATGAGATCAACATCATAAGACTTGAACTTGCGATCGCGAGTAACAATAGTTAGATTGAGACATTGAGCTTGAGCGATTAAAATACGATCAAAAGGATCTTGATGGTGCATTGGTAGTTTTTCCACTGCTAAAGCTTGTTCGATAGTAATCGCCAGTGGTTGAAAATTTTTGGCGTTGATTTGTTCAACTAAATCATCTGGAGTTTCTAGTTTCTTGATTGATTTTTTGATAGCTATTTCCCAAGCAGATGCAGCAGAGACAAAAACTAAATTACAGGGATTGGCAATTTCTTTATAGGCTCGTGCTGATAGTTTGACGTCTTTACTTAACCACCAAATTAAAGCATGAGTATCCAAAAGAAGTTGCACTATTCTTCTTCTCCCATAAATCTAGCTAAAAGTTGGGGTGGAAGTTCTTCATCAAAATCATCCGCCATGATTACTTTGCCTTCCCACCCTCCAGGGATTCTTAGTTTCTGTTCTTCTTGATAGGGTATGAGCTTTACTAAAGGTTTTCCTGCTTTGGCAATAATAATTTCTTCTCCTGCTAATGCCGACTCAATTAATTTAGATAGTTGAGACTTAGCCTCATGGATATTGGCTATTTTCATTTATCGAATTATTTTAGCTAAACTTAGCTAAGTTTAACATACCCTATTTTTCGCCTTGTTGAGTAAAAAAGAATTGTTTTAAAAATGCGTTTTATAAGCATCCAGTTTTATCAGTTGAGGATGCGGTATTTATTGGTCAGCGCTTCTATAGATTTGTGGCTGACGATATTTATCTACCAGCGCTTTTATAAGTTGGTGGCTGGCTCTGTTTATATAATTATATTAATGAATATTAAGTTTTTTCGCAACAAAATCATAAATATTTTTAAAGCTATAAATTTGAATGAACAAAATTATACTTATAAAGCTATAAAAGACAAAGCTCACAAACATATTGGCGCTGAATTTCTTTTTTCACACACTTTCTCATAATTAATACATAAATATTTGACTGATGAGAGAGATGAACAAAATTTACCTCAAGACAAGCTAGAGACAATCAGCCTCAACATTTACAGTTGCAGAAGCACAAGTTTAGGGATTTTTCTAGTAATTAAGCAGCCGTATTTTGCTTGGCTTCTCGTAGATAATTACGCCACTTTGCTGCTAGTAAGATATCCGTAAAGGGGATACGAATCGATGTTTGGTTATGTAAGTCAAATTCTAGGCTAGGTTTTCCTTGAGTTGGTAAATTTTCCAAATCTGCATCAACAAGGCGATCGCTTACCAAGAGATTAATCTGTTCAACCTCATCTAGAGAAAAACTTTCTAGTTTCATCATTCCCTTGCGAGTAGGTTTTCCCCAGGTGATTTGACGTTCTTTTCGACCTAACACGGCATAGATGTCAAATTTAGCATTATCAAAATCTGTTGCCCAAATTTTATAAGCCTCTAACTTTTGATATTCATTTCGACCACTCCAGGCTAACCAGATAAACGCTACCAGTAAAGGTAGCCATAACAATCCTCGTTCCATATTTAATTGCTCGCAAATTTTGTATGAGGAAAGCAAAATATCGCCTTCCCCCTAACCAAATTCTAATCTTCAGCTATTTCAATAATCCCGCCACCCAAAACCAGATCTTCGTTATATAAAACCGCTGCTTGTCCTGGGGTGACACCAAACTGATGCTCTTCAAACATGATTTTGATCCGCGAGTTGCCTAAAGGAATAATTTGTGCGGGTACAGACGCAGAACGATAACGAATTTTGACTTGAGCGCGAATTGGCGTGGTGGGTTCAGCAATTGAGACCCAGTTCATTCTAGCAGCAGTACATTCTAGTCTACCTCCCGTATGGCGATCGCCTACGATAACTCGGTTCATGACCGCATCTAACTTAATTACATATAAAGGTTCTGGTGCAGCAACACCTAAACCCCTGCGTTGTCCAATGGTGTAGTGATGGATGCCTGTATGTTTACCCAAAACATTTCCTGCCATGTCGACAATATCGCCTTCTTTCTGGTTAATATAGCGATCCAAAAAGGTCTGCATTGAACCATGAGCTTCAACCAAACATAAATCTTGGCTTTCTGGCTTCTCTGCCGTAGCCAAGCCAAATTCAGCAGCGATCCGTCGAGTTTCCTCTTTAGTCTGATTTCCCAGGGGAAACACCGAACCAGCTAATAATTCTTGAGTTAAATCGTATAAAAAATAAGACTGATCTTTATTGAGATCTACGGCTTTTAATAACTGATAGCGATCGCTGTTTTGATCGTATTGAATTCTGGCGTAATGTCCTGTGGCAATTTTGTCTGTCCCTAGTTCTTGTTGAGCATAATTTAACATCGGCGCGAACTTCACGGTACGGTTACACTGAGAACAAGGCAGAGGGGTAACTCCTGCTTCGTAACCGTTTACCAGATAATCAATAATGTGTTCTTGAAAAACATCTCGACTATCGACAATATGATGGGGAATTGCTAATTCTTCGCATAGCCGTGCAGCATCTACCATGCCTTCGGAGCAGCACTGTCCCTTACCCTTCATTAACCAAAGAGTAAGACCAATAACTTCATAACCTTGATGATGGAGGGTGGCAGCGGCAACTGAACTGTCTACGCCACCTGATAAGCCGACAACGACCTTATTCATGGAACTGATTCGGGAATATTTAACGTTTATTAAAGATAGACTATCTATTATTATTGCTTGTCCTTAGTGAGTCTGCTCAAGAATATGTCCATCATAATAAATCCTGTTGGTATACCACATTTGAAAGTTGAGCAAAGGTAATGGGTAATTTGAAAATCGGATTTAATATCACAACTCTTAGCTGGCTAAAAATAGGTTTAAATCTTCAATTAATTGAGTTAGTTCAGCTTCACTGGTTAAGCGAATGCGATCGTCTCTTAGAGTCAAAAGAATTTTGGCAGCAAAAGGACTGGGGTAAATATTTGGATTACAAAAGATTTCTAAGAACACATCTCCTGTATAACGATATTCCATTGATTCTTGTTTCACAGGACGATTACCCGCTCCCGTAGTAGCTGTGGCGATCGCCTTAAGACTTTGCATTAGTGTAGCTATTTCTTGTTGTAACTGTTTGGCAGCATCTTCAGAGAAACTGAAACTAACTGCCCCTTGAACTAAATTGAGGGTTAACTGAGCCATAGGGAAAAACTTAATTTAAACTTAATTTAATTTAATAACTAAGAATTAATGCTAATTTATCTTGTTAAATTCTTAGTTTGAATCTATCAGATCTCTGAGATTTAATGATTTATTTGTCAGAAAATATCTCAATAAGTTACGTTTTTCTAAATAACTCAACATTGCGATAAGCACGGTCAAATAGAGACCACGGCTGGTTTTTAAACTATGATTATAGAGCAAAGCATCTGGGAAAAATTTTCATTCTTATATGGTGCAGGATAATCGCTCGCAAGTTCGCCGTGTTCTTTGGCTTACTTTACTACTAAATTTGTTTGTGATGACCCTCAAGTTTGTTTTGGGGATAGCCACTGGCTCCTTAAGCCTCCAAGCAGACGCTCTTCACAGCGTTACGGATAGCGCCAATAATATTTTAGGTTTGGTAACCAATCGGTTTTCTTCCCCCAAACCAGATCGCGAACATCCTTATGGACACCAGAAGTTTGAGGCAATCGGTGCATTAGGTATTGCTGCATTTTTAGGAATTGCCTGTTTTGAAATCCTGCGGGGTGCTGTAGAAAAGATCTTTTTGACCTCGGAAAATGTTGCCGTCCAGATAGCGCCGACGGAGCTGTGGCTATTACTAGTTGTTTTAGGAATTAATATTTTTGTCGCTTTTTATGAACGTAGTGTCGGTAGAAAAGTCAATAGTCCAATTTTGATTGCCGATGCCAAACATACGATGAGCGATATTTGGGTGACAATTATTGTGATCGCTGGTTTGATTGGAGTCTGGCAGGCAGAAAAACTTAATTTACCGCAATTACTCTGGCTGGACGTAATTTTAGCTTTTCCCGTGGCGCTATTGGTGTTTTATAGTGGCTGGGAAGTAATTAGGGAAAATCTCCCCTGGCTAGTTGATGAAATGGCGATCGCTCCAGAAGCAATTTATGATGTGGTAATGAAAGTTCCAGGGGTAATCAACTGTCATGATATTGCCTCGCGAGGAATGTTAGGTAGGCAAGTGTTTATTGAGATGCACCTGATTGTCAATACTGATGATTTAATCATTGCTCATGAAATTACCGAACAAATTGAAGCTAGGTTAGAACAGCGTTTTGGTACGGTAAGGGTCATAATTCATGTCGAACCACGGGAATATGAAGAAGAAAGCATTAGCTTTGGCAGTACCGATGCGATCGAGTAGTAGATCGTCAAGTTTGAATTGATGGGTTGAGATTAGGTAGTCCTAAAGGACTTGTCTCGCATAGTTGGAGATACCGCTTCGCATATAGGTAGTAGGTAGTAGGTAAAGTTAAGTCAGCTTAATTCATCACTTTCAAAACACTTAAACCAAATAAAGTCCAGCCAGCAAGAGAACCGATCGCAAACATTAAAGATCGCCCTAAAGGAACATTGATAATATAAAAGACAGAATAGAGTAAACGAGCTACTACCCAAGCGATCGCTGCAATTCTTGCCCAAGTAGATTCTACTCCTGTAGCATAAGCCATCAGCGCAGCTAAACCATAAATAGTTAAAGCCTCAAAGCTATTTTGGTGCGCCCAGGTAGCACGCTTGGCGTAATCAGGTAGTTGCTCAAACATAGCGCGGGGTGCTGATTGATCGTAACCAACCTTTAATCGCCCCCAAGCAACCACTAGAAAAGGTGCATAAGTCAGAATTACTGCTCCCATAATTGAGTAGAGCAAACTTAAATTAACGGGTAAATTCATCAAGATATTAAGATTAATAAGATAAATAAAAGTAATTGGCGATCGCTATAAGCAAAAGCGAGAACATCCTGCATTGTATAGCAAACAAAGCCTAAAGATGGAACAAAATCAAGAAACTATTGTCAAGATCCCAGTTGTCATCGTTGATAAAATAACGCAAGATATTGATGACGATCTTTTATCGTAGCAACCATCAAAAGAATGATATTTCAAAATTTAAAGTCGGTTAATTTTATTGTTCAATCCTTATTTTTAAATAAACTATCTTGGCTATCTTGCTCGATCTGGTTTTTAATTATCCTGCCTACTCAAGCAGTCGAATTAAAAGTAGCGATCGAGAAAGAAGTTGAAAGCTTAAAAGTAGGTAGTTCTACTGCTGCCATTGTTAAAGATGGTGCAGGCAGGCAGCTTGGCGAACTTAATCCCATGTCGGCTCTGGCAGCTAAGTTAGACGGCAACAGTATTATTATTGCCGATCGCGTTGGTGCAGGAGAATTAGTCATTGAGCCAAAAAATAATGGTTATGTTTGGATTGGCGATCGCTGGTATCGAGGAACAACTCGTTTAATTCGTCAAAACAACGGCATTACAGCAATTAATAAGGTTGATTTAGAGCAGTATTTATATAGTGTCGTCGGTGCTGAAGCAGTTTCTAGTTGGCCAATTGAGGCTCTCAAAGCTCAGGCTGTTGCTGCTCGTTCCTATGCTCTTTATAAGCGTAAAACAGGAACAAACGGTCTTTATGACGTTGATACGACAATTGGGACTCAGGTTTATAAGGGTTTAGACACCGAATATACCACCACTCATCAGGCGGTTGACAGTACTTTGGGTCAGATTATGACCTATAACAACCAAGTGATTTTAGCTGCGTTTCATTCTTCTTCTGGCGGATATACAGAAAATGTCGAAGATGTTTGGACTTCTCCCCTACCTTATTTGCGAGCCGTAGTCGATTACGATCAGCAGTCTCCTGTATTTGAATGGCAGCAAATAGTTCCTGTCAGTAAAATTCAAAGTTTAGTAGCTGGAGTGGGTAAGATCAAAGCTTTTCAGCCCAAGGAAATGACACCTCGTGGTCGAGTGGTGACGATGAATATAACAGGCGATCGCGGTAGCACAACTGTTAGTGGAAATGACATCCGAAAAATTCTCGATCTCCGTAGTACTCTATTTCGTGTTTCTACTCAGGGGGATAACCTGGTGGTTAAAGGGCGGGGTTTTGGACATGGACTTGGCTTAAGCCAATGGGGTGCTTATTATTTGGCAAAACAAGGAATTAACTATCATCAAATTTTGGCACACTATTATCAAACCGCTCATTTGAGTCGTATGAAGCAATAAAACAAGATTTTCACAATTTGTATTAACTGCATTAATAATTGGCTTAGCACGTACACAGAGCATGATGCTTGGCAAAATTTTGCTGTAGTAAATTTAATTCAAACAATAGTCAAAAAGTAGCTCGGTAGGTTAAAAATATATATCACTACCAAATATTAATTTATCGAGCTTTGTCTTACTAAACTATTGAAATTTTTCTACTATGTCTAATAGTTCTTCTACAGATATAAATCGAACGCCTCGTATTTTAGTTGTCTCTGTTCGTGGATTCCGTTTTCAGGTAGCAAACTGCTGCATCTATGAGTTTGAAGATTTATTAACCGACTTAGAGTCAGCACAACTGCATGTATCAAATCCAACTCGCGACTTTGACATTGCTTGTAAGATCTATCGTGGGGCTAAATATTTCGGTAGTTCAGACAATCTTGCTTTAAAAGCCACTCCTTTTCCCACAGAATTGGTGCTAGAACATGAATATGATCTACTTTTTGCCGTACTAGATAATCCATTTCAGTTTCATCTTCTAGAGTCGATTAAAGGATGGCGCGAAAAATGCCGTCACACAGCCTGTTTCATTACTGAGATGTGGCAGCCTGACTTGCAGATTAAACGTTTATTTAGAGAGCCTTGGTCAAATTTCGACCACGTATTTTTAGGTGTGACTCAATGTGTTGAAGGATTGAGCAAGCTAATTAAGCCCCCTGTTACCTATATTCCTCCAGCAGTTGACACCCTCCGCTTTTCACCTTATCCCAATCCACCTCAACGTTCGATTGATGTTTCTTATGTAGGTAGGCGATCGCCAAATATTCATGACGCTTTGGTTAAAAGAGCTACCCAAGATAATTTCTTTTACTATCACGACACCTTAAAAGGTAAATTAGAAATTGATAATCCCAGAGAACACCGCGTCTTACTCGCCAACCTCTTCCAAAGAAGTCGCTATAACATTACCAACTACGCCAAATTCAACTCCACCGCAGAAACAGGGGGAACCCAAGAAATTGGCTATCGCTTTTTTGAAGGAGCAGCAGCAGGTACCGTAATGGTAGGTATGCCCCCTGCTGGAGACGCTTTTGCGCGTTATTTTGATTGGTCAGAACCAATTATTCAAGTCGATCTATCTGGTACAGATGTGGTAGAGGCGATCGCCGAATTGGATGCTCAACCAGAAAGACTAGAGCGCATCAGTCGCCGTAATGTGGCTAATTGCCTACTTAAGCACGATTGGTCTTATCGCTGGCGAGATATACTGGCTGCTTTTGATTTAAAACCCAGTCAGGCAATGATTGAGCGAGAAAAATATTTACATCAATTAGGTCATAGTATTTTGGCTGAAGATAACGAAGGCTGAAAGGGAAGATTTGCTCGCTTTAATTATTTATTCTCAAAGTGGTAACATCAGAACCCAAGGTTACTAATACGTTTATTTTTAATAGGGCTCTATTTTTAAGCCACTGTCTTTCAATTCCAATACCTACCGCCAAGAAAAATCCTATTAGCAGACGAATTGCAAAAGTCGTCCAGGTTATGGTCATATTGAGATGCTACAACTGATTTCTAATCTAAGATTTATTGATGGACTAAGTTGGTAAGTTAAGTACTAGTAGAGATCGCCTCGCCCAGGAGGAGCTAATACTGCTTGAATTTCACTTTTAAGAATTTCACGATCGCATTAAGAATTGGTAATTATCAATTTATCAATTGCTCAATTTAGAAATTTTAAGCTTTTTGTTACAGGTTTTACACTTTGCTTTTGCTCAACCCCTCTTTTAATTAGCCAGAATCAATTATTAGAGTCGATCTATTGGGTACAGATGTGGTGGAAGCGATCGCCCAATTAGATGCTTAATCAGAAAAACTAGTATTTTATAGTTGTGTAAATTTAAGCTTGAATTTTATTGATTTAAAATAACATTGTTCTTAACAAAGATTAATACTGTATACTTTTATTAACAAAAAAATTTAGACACGGAAACTTACACATGGTAGATCAATTTCCCTGGCTTACCGCGATTATTTTTTTACCTCTAATAGCAGCTTTAGCAATTCCGCTCATTCCTGATAAAGATGGTAAAACCGTACGTTGGTATGCTCTCAGTGTCGGTATTATAGATTTTATCTTGATGGGATATGCCTTCTGGAATAACTACGATGCCAGTAGCGCCCAATTCCAACTAACCGAAAGCTATAGCTGGATTCCTCAACTAGGCGTTAGTTGGTCAGTCTCAGTAGACGGCATCTCTGCACCTCTAGTTTTATTAGCAGGATTCGTTACAACTCTGGCAATGTTATCTGCTTGGCAAGTAGATCGCAAGCCTCGCTTATTCTACTTCCTCATGCTGGTACTTTATTCAGCGCAGATTGGGGTATTCGTGGCGCAGGATATGTTGTTATTCTTCGTTATGTGGGAGCTTGAGTTAGTTCCTGTATATTTGCTTGTTTCAATCTGGGGTGGTTCTAAGCGTCGTTATGCAGCCACTAAGTTTTTACTCTATACCGCAGCAGCCTCGATCTTCATCCTGGTAGCAGGTTTGGGTATGGCTTTCTACGGCGACAACCTCACTTTTGATATTGCTGCCCTAGCTTTAAAAGATTATCCCTTGGCTTTAGAAGTTCCTTTATATGCAGGTTTACTAATTGCCTTCGGGGTTAAATTAGCTATTTTCCCTTTGCATACTTGGTTACCTGATGCTCACGGTGAAGCTTCTGCTCCAGTATCAATGATCTTAGCTGGTGTACTTCTTAAAATGGGTGGCTACGGTTTAATTCGCTTCAACATGGAACTGTTGACCGATGCCCACGTTTACTTTGCTCCTTTATTAGTCACCTTGGGAGTAATCAATATTGTTTACGGCGGTTTTAGTTCCTTTGCTCAAACCAACATGAAACGCCGTTTAGCATACTCCTCAGTGTCACACATGGGATTTGTACTGATCGGAATTGCTTCCTTTACAGATATTGGCACCAGTGGCGCAATGCTACAGATGCTATCCCACGGTTTAATTGCCTCTGTATTGTTCTTTTTAACAGGAGTAACCTACGATCGCACCCATACTTTATTCATGGATCGTATGGACGGTATTGCCCTAGTCATGCCCAAAGCTTTCGCTCTATTTACCGCAGCGGCAATGGCTTCTTTAGCTCTCCCAGGAATGAGTGGCTTTGCTAGTGAAATTGCCATATTTGTCGGCATGGCTACCAACGATGTCTACAGTCCAGCCTTTTCGACGGTAACCATCTTCTTGGCTGCGGTAGGAATTATCATGACCCCGATCTATTTACTGTCTATGCTCAGATTAGTGTTCTTCAACTCTAATGAAGCTCTAGCCTGCGACATTGACCAAGCCAAAATGAGAAAGCCAACTAACGAACCTGCGGTATGTTTTGGGAATAGCTGCGTCTTACCTGGAGAAGCTCCCTTTAATGATGCTAATCCCAGAGAAATCTTCATCGCCGTCTGTTTCCTCGTCATGATTGTAGGTATCGGACTTTATCCTAAGCTCTTTACTCAGATGTATGACATTAAGACCGTAGCGATTAATGCCGAAGTTCGTCAATCACAAGTAATTGTTGCTCAACAAAAGCACATGACCTTAGCTCAAGCACCAGTAATCGGCGGGGTGGCTAAATAACTATCGATTATTTAAAAATTAAGACCGATTTTCCAAGAGACTGATTTGCTCAATTTGTAGCTATTGTTAGTCTCTTACTTATTTTTAATCGATATTTTTGTGACTAGCGCTCGCCTGTAGTTAAATCTTTGCTTTTTGTTGGTTTTCACTTCGTTCTACCTAATCCGCAAGATCTTATTTAGTGTTTAATAGAGCGATCGCCAATAGAATAAAAGGCTAAATGCTAAAATTTTATGGCTAGTATGTTCTTTTAAATCAAGCTTATATATTTCGGCTTTTTTTCAGAATAACTATCTGATGAAAGTCTACAGCGATCGCTTTTTGATGCAACTTACCCTCGAATTGACATAGGTAGTCTTGGTTTAAAATCTAATATTTTTTTTTCTTTTCCCAAATCCCACTCAAGTTCTATGTGGTGTTCAACACCTTCAGCAATAGAAATAAGATTCTGCTCACAAAACCACTTAACCCCTGGTGAAATATTTTGAGCTGACGGCATCTTTATCTTTACCTGGGTTATTGTACGTTTACTTCCTCGGTGTTCAGTTGAAAAGCGCTCAAATGGTGCTTTGGCTACTGGAGACAAAAAAATTAAAGGCTCTTGAATTGAATTGGGAGGTGTAATTATGGGAATACTTGCACCATCAGGCAAAAAGGGGGCATGATAAGACCACGTTGACACAGGGAGGTTTTGGTTTGTATCTTTCACAAATCTAAAAGCTACTCCGAAGGGATTTGCGCCTGTATGTTTCCATCTTAACCGTTCCCATAAAGATATAGGTTTTACTGGCTGAGATTGTAATTCTCGATCATTGTTGCGTAAAAGCAACTCTAAATAAGCATTATTGAAGAAAGCGCATTTATTAGCTGTTCCTTGACCTGGATAAATTCGTCTAGCTGAGAAATTTAAGCCAAATTCACTTGGGATATTGGTAATATCAAGTTCATTAGGAATACAAACGAATATATGGTTTAATTCCAGCATTGTTCTAGTATTTATCTACAACGAAAAGTCTAATCCAAATTTACAGTCAGTCAGCAATTTCAATTACTGCATTAGACAAAAAGTGCGATCGCACTTGGCACGATCATTCACCGTAATGAGACCACATTCGGATAATTTTGACAGTTTTTTCAGAATCGATAACCTCATAAACTAAGCGATGTTGCACATTTATCCGTCTGGAATATGCTCCTTTAAGATCTCCCTGTAGCTTTTCATAAGATGGAGGATTCATAAACGGGTTTTGCTTGAGAAGTTCCAAAAGCCGTTGCGTTTTGACCTTTAAACCAGATGCAGCAATTTTTTTGGCATCTTTTTGAGCTTGTTTCGTAAACTTCAGTTGCCATTTAGGCTCTACCATTCCAATTCTTCTTCAGAAACACATTCAGACAAAGGGGTGTTCATTCCCTCGGCGATAGATTCCCTCATACCTGGAATAGATTGTAGATAGAGCGTTTCCTGGATACTTTCCCAATCGTCTTTGGAAATCAAAACTCCATCTCCTCGGCGTGAAGTTATGATCCGTGGTTTGCTATCTTGATTAACCTGCTCTAATAGTTTAAACAAATTAGCTCTAGCTTGACTGGCACTAAAAATATCCATGATCTGGTTTATTTATTGTACTTTTTATTGTACCATTTAGATTGAAATTTAATTCAACTACCAATTTAATAAGTAAAGATAAATTGTCAAACAAAAGAGCGATCGCCATCCTAAATAAACAATCCAACATCTTTGTCTAATTGTTCGCCAAAAAAATAGCGCCCTATCGAAATAGAGCGCTGTTAAACCTAACTAATGGAGGTTAGAAAATTTTTAACCGTTAATAGCGGGTGCAGTCATTGCCACAGGAGTAGCTTCACCACTAGCTAAATCTAGAGGGAAGTTGTGAGCATTACGTTCGTGCATTACCTCAAAACCAAGGTTAGCGCGGTTTAGTACGTCAGCCCAAGTATTAATTACACGACCTTGGGAATCAAGAACGGACTGGTTGAAGTTAAAACCGTTAAGGTTAAACGCCATGGTAGAAATACCCATAGCCGTAAACCAAATACCAATTACAGGCCAAGCACCAAGGAAGAAGTGTAAAGACCTTGAGTTGTTAAAAGAAGCGTATTGGAAAATCAGACGACCAAAGTAGCCATGAGCAGCAACAATGTTGTAAGTTTCTTCTTCTTGACCAAACTTATAACCATAGTTTAAAGACTCAGTTTCAGTTGTTTCACGCACTAGAGAAGACGTTACCAACGAACCGTGCATCGCCGAGAATAAAGAACCACCAAAGACACCAGCTACACCCAGCATATGGAAAGGATGCATTAAAATGTTGTGTTCAGCCTGGAATACCAACATGAAGTTGAATGTTCCACTAATTCCTAAAGGCATTCCATCGGAGAAAGAACCTTGACCCAAAGGATAGATTAAGAACACGGCGGTTGCTGCGGATACGGGTGCAGAATAGGCAACACAGATCCAAGGACGCATCCCCAGACGGAAGCTAAGTTCCCACTGACGACCCATCCAGCAGAAAATACCGATGAGGAAGTGGAAAATAATTAGCTGATAAGGGCCACCATTATAGAGCCACTCATCTAAAGAAGCTGCTTCCCAAATAGGATAAAAATGCAGACCGATCGCATTACTGGAAGGAACAACTGCACCAGAAATAATGTTATTTCCGTAGATCAGTGAACCAGCCACGGGTTCGCGAATACCGTCGATATCTACAGCGGGTGCTGCAATGAAAGCGATGATGAAACAGATAGTAGCTGAGAGAAGACAGGGGATCATAATAACGCCAAACCAACCGACATAAATACGGTTATTGGTGTTAGTAACCCAGCGGCAAAATCTTTCCCAAACACTATAATTGCCATCTTGGCGGATAGTAGTTGTCATGGATTATGTATAGCTGAATATGTTTTTTATCATTTTGAGATAGAGTAACTATCTCACTTCCTCAGTATATTTACATCTCTTCTGATTGGAGCATATAATTTAGTGAAATTTTTCTACTTTATATTAAGTAATTTAATTATTTTGAAATAGTTAGCAATATATAAAAGTTTTGTTGCTAATAATTAATAAAATTAAATGAGACTGATGTATTTATTTAAAGTTAAGTAACTTTTTTGTTTCACTGGGTGATAATTCGCGCCATTCACCAGGATTTAAATTAGCAAGATCTAATTTGCCAGCATCACTACCAATAGATACTCTAACTAATCTTAAGGTAGGAAAACCAACCGCAGCCGTCATTCTCCTAACTTGGCGATTTTTTCCTTCGGTGAGAATCATTTCTAGCCAACAGGTAGGGATGGATTTGCGATCGCGTATGGGTGGAACACGAGGGGGTAAATTAGGTTCAGGAGACAACAGGCGTACCTTGGCTTGACGAGTGCGATAGTTTTTAATTGTTACACTACTACGTAATTTATCTAGCGCTGACTCATTAGGAATTCCCTCAACCTGAACATAGTAAGTACGGGGATGGGCAAACTTGGGATTAGCTAAGCGGTTTTGTAATTGACCATTATCTGTTAACAATAAAAGCCCTTCACTATCTCGATCTAATCTACCTACGGGATAAATTTCAGGAATGGAAATATAGTCTTTTAAAGTTGCACGAGGGTTATCACTATTGTCGGTAAACTGACACAACACTCCATAGGGTTTGTAGAACAAAAGATATTTCATAGCGATCGCTAGTAATTTAACTAGATCATTTAACCAGAATTTGAGATTGGTTACTAAACTGCAACTTTTTTGACTGAATTATTGACCAATCTGCCATCTTCCAGGTGAACAAGGCGATCGGCAATATCTAAAATGCGATCGTCGTGGGTTACCAATAAAATAGTGCTACCCTGTTCTCTAGCGAGCTTTTGCATAATATTAACTACATCTCGCCCTGATTTGCTATCTAATGCTGCCGTCGGTTCATCAGCTAGAACAATTGCAGGGTGGGCAACTAAAGCACGAGCGATCGCCACTCTTTGTTTTTGTCCCCCAGAAAGGTTATCGGGATAATAATCAATTCTGTCTCCCAAGCCTACCTGTTCTAACATAGCTATGGCGCGATCGCGTCTTTCTTTTTTGGAGTATATACCCTGTACTTCTAAACCCATCTGGACATTTTCGGTAGCAGTTAAACTATGGTGTAAATTATGTGCCTGAAAGATATAACCATTATTACGTCTAGCTTGCACCAATTCTGCTTGGCTTGCACCACAAAGTTCTTTACCGAGTATTTTGCAGCTTCCAGACTGAGGCGATCGCAAACCACTAACAAGGGTTAATAATGTTGTTTTACCTGAACCAGATGGCCCTGTCATTAAGACAATTTCGCCTCTATTTATGGTTAAATTAATGCCAAATAAAACTTGTTTATAAAGTTCACCTTTACCAAAGTAATGATCGAGATTTGTAATATTAATTACTGGTTGGCTTAATTGTTGATTGTTCATGATTTGTTGATTGTTCATGATTTGTTGATTGATAATTGTAATTGTGATGTAAATATAACGAATAGCAAATTTACCAAAATTACAGAACTGGATGAAATACAAAATGTTAAAGAACAAGCAAATTCTTATTACACTCGTCTTTCTCGACTACTATTACAAATTGCCCAATCCCAGCTTGCAGCTAATTCTGCTACGCTAAATCTATTGTCTCAATCATTAGCTCAAACTAAGGCGATCGCTGATGCAGGACAAGCAAGTTTAGTAGAAATCAAAAGAAATTGGAACTTGATATGAATAACCAGCCTAAAATACCTGATTCAGTTACCAGAGAGCGTTCTATTACTAAAATGCGAGAAATATCCATGATGTTTGATGCTCAAATTATGGTGTTAGATGAATTAATTGCTCAAGTAGAAGCTCAAAATCGTCAAAATCCAATTAATGTTTACCGTCAAAAACAAGGGAAACGTTTATTAACATCTCTTCAGCAAGAAATAGAAAATTAGTAACTTTAGCTAGTATTTAGAGCAAAATTTAGTTTGAGTAAGCATTAATTTACCACTTGATATAATTATCGAAACAAGTAGGTGTAAGCTTAGTTGATTTTTCTGAATACACATTGTCTATTGTATTAAGGCTCATCTGACATTTACGTATTTCTAGAAAAATATGTTTAACGGCTTCGCCAATGATTTGCAAATTATAAATTACAGCATCAAATGTTAGTTCGTCTGCTATTAATTGCTCTCGATTCATTCCTTTTTTATAGCGTTCAATTTTTTTGATACTGTTAAGAATATCGTCTGGGTAAAGTTTGAAATTACGTGACATCGATCGCTTCTTGGAGAATTTTTTGACTAATTTCTTTTCTTAAAGAACGCTTCGTAACGAGATCGACGGGTTTATTAAACAGATCTTCGAGCCAGAATTTTAAATCCATGTAACGATCAAAGGTAGTTTCACCTTCAAACTCGACTAAAAAGTCTAAATCACTGTTGATAGTATTATGACCACGAGCAAAAGAACCAAACAAGGCTAATGAACACACACCAAAATTCTGGATTGTTTGATGATGTTTACTTAAAGTTTTTAAAATATCATTAGTATTTAGCTGGTTAGAAACCATACTTAATTCACTCCAAGTTTACGAATTAATAAACTTTACAAATCACTATTACATCATCTTAAAAGATGTCTGCTGGATCGGCTGAGTGGAGTTTACGAGTTGCGATCGCTCCTGAAATACCACACATTGTCATCGTCATAATCAAGACAGTGACAGCTCTAGATGCAGGTAAGACGATAGGTAAAGCAGTTGCTGCTGCGGTTAATTGATATAACCCTGCTGCGATCGCTACACTGGGAATAAAGCCAATAATGGAGAGAATAATTGCTTCTTCAAACACCACACCGAGTAAATAGGAGTTTTTATATCCCATTGCCTTAAAAGTGGCGTATTCTGCCATGTGATCGTTAACATCGGTGGACAGCACTTGATAGACAATTACAATTCCGACAATAAAACCCATCATTGTCCCCAAGGTAAAGACAAAACCAATTGCCGTACTACTTTGAATGTATTTTAGTTCGGCATCGACATATTCTTGATAGGTATAAGCCTGAACATCATCGGTAAGATAATTATTGAGATATGTTCTTACTTTTTCTATATCCTGACCATCTTTGAGATTAATTACGCCTAAACTAACTAATCCTGGTTGTTTGCGCGGAAATAAGCGCATAAAGGTCTGATCGCTGGTGATTAATGCCCCATCATCAGCAAAAGAAGCCCCAACTTTAAATAAACCAACAATAGTTAGGGTAGTGCGATCGCTTTCTGTCGTCACAGTTTTTCCCTGTTGGATCTGACTGATAACTTGGTCATATTCCCCCCTAGAAGCCTGATCGAACAAGACTGTATCGGGAATTTTGAGTTTATCTAATTGACGATTAACTTCTGGTAGATCAAAAGCAGGTTTAGCTGGATCGAAACCAACCACCATCATCGAAGTTTTTTCTTTAGTTTGGGGGTTACGCCAGTTAAGAGAACCAATATATACAGGTTCTGCCGATTCTACTCCTGGTATATCCATCGCTTGATACAATCTGCGACGGGGAAAAGTATAGGGTTCATTAAAATTAGTTGCTTGGGTACTGGTTAAAACTAGATCGCCCTTAATTGTGCGCGGATATTGAGTATTAGAAGTATACAAAGCATTCATAAAACCCAACTGCATAAAGATGAGGATGTCTGCAAAAGCAATCCCCGATAATGCAGTTAACAATCGAAATTTATCGTGTTTGAGTTGCAACCAACCCAAGGGAGTACGGTTTTTTAAGGATTTGAACATTGTTTTTAATTGATAATTGCTGATTAGGGACTGGGGAATGGTGACTGGTAATTAGGCAATAGGTGTTACTCATTACTCATTACTCATTACTTTGCAAACCAATCCTGACATCCACCAACAAATTAGTTAGCCCTGCTACTTGCTTACTAGACTCTGGATCTAACTTGACTTTCACTTGGACAACTTTGGCATCAATATTAGCTGTCGGATCTGTATTAACTACTTCTTGTCGTTCGACTTCCAAACCAATGCTATCTACTGTACCTGTAAGTTTTTTAGCCAAAGCACTACTGGTAACATTAACTGGTTGTCCTAGTTTTACTTTCCCAATATCGCTTTCATAAACTTCTGCCACAGCATACATCTGACTGGTTTGTCCAATTCTGACTATCCCCTCATCACTTGCCACTACCTCCCCAGGGCGAGTCATAATTTCAATTACTGTTCCTGCTTGAGGAGATTTAATATATGCCTGATCTAACTCTGCTTGGGCGGTTTGGACTGCTGCTTGTGCCTCTCTTACCTCCGCTTCAGCTACGGCTATATCTACTGGGCGTACTTCGGCGATTTGATCTAAGGTTGCTTTGGCTTCAGCAAGTTGCTCTTGTTGTCCTGATTCAATACGATTTAAATTAGCTTGGGCTTCCGCTAGCTGTTTTTTTGCCGTTTCGAGAGTGAGATATTTGCTGTCTCTTTCTGATGCCGAGATTGCCCCATCTTGATATAGGGTTTGATAGCGTTGATATTCTACTTGAGCATTATTTAATTCCGCTTGCATTCTTGCCACCATTGCCGTTTGGGCAGCAATATTGTTATCTCTTTCAATTTGGATGCGAGCGATCGCTGCTTGTTGTGCCTGGATTTCTCCTGTTTTTGCCCCTGCTTTAACTAAGGCTAAATTTGCCTGGGCTACTCTTACCTGTTCTTGTGCTTGATTTAATGCTGCTTGCAGGCGATCGCGACTGTCCACAACTGCAATTACATCACCCTGTTTAATTTGATCTCCCTGTTTGACTAACAACTCCTCAAGCCGATTTCCTGATGATGTCGAGTCAGCAGATATTTCAATGATTTCCCCACTAGGTTCTAATCTCCCTAATGCAGTCACAGTTTTGATTTCTGGCATTACTGGCGGTGGTACTTCCGTTTCAGATACCGAAGCCTGACGCAATCTATATATAGTTGCGCCACCCAGAATTAAAACCAAACCAATCATAATTGCAGGGAGGTTTTTAATCAGGGGTTTAGAGGGTTTATTTTGTTTGTCTGTAATGTAGTCCATGGCGATCGGGTTCGTTTACGACTAAACCGTTTAGTTCAATTAACTATATTATAAAACTAGACCGATTAGTTTAGCAATAATCAATTTTGACTCAATTCACCAGAGTCACTAGTCGAGCGATAAACACGTACGGTTATAGGAAAAACCCAAAAATTGACTCCCTAGTATCAGCTTATTTGTTCACACTTTTTAAACAAAATCGAGTTTTTAATTTAAAGATATCGCGATCGCTCTCCTTAAAGATTGTCTTCAAATTTGTCACGCTCCATACTAGAAGTAATATTGTAATATTTATAGAGTTTAAATTAATGAAAATAACTTCTTTTGAAATATTGATGCAGTTATTGCGCGATCGCACCAGTTTTTTAACAGAAATCGAACAACAGAAAAATTTAGATAGAAAAATTGTAGCGCTACTGTTTTGTAGTTCACTTTTTCTAGCACTATATGGTGCAATTATCGGTTCGACTAATGGTGTATTGCAGATGTTAGCTTCTGCTTTTAAATTACCTGCTTTATATCTACTGACTCTTTTAATTTGTTTGCCGACTCTTTATTTTTTAGATATTGTTTTTGGCTCTAAGCGAACTTTTAATCAATATGTTGCCTTGTTAATGGCTTCCATGGCAATGATTAGTGTAATGTTATTTGGGTTTGCTCCTGTAACTTTATTCTTTCGCTTATCTATTCTTGATTATCGCTTTTTCTTATTATTAAATTTAGTGGTTTTATCGATTACTGGTGTAATTGGTATCAAGTTTTTCTATCGTTCAATGATGTCTTTAATCGAACAAGAAACCGACTCTGTGCCAAATAGACATAAATTAATTAAAGCTTGGTTATTTCTTTATGGCTTCGTCGGTAGTCAGTTAGGATGGACTCTGCGACCTTTTTTTGGTTCACCAGATTTACCTTTTGAATTATTTAGAGAAATAGAAAGTAATTTTTTTGTACAAGTAGTTAAAATAATTGGTGCTTTTCTAGGACTAAACTAATTATATAATATCTATTTAATCAGCTATAGAAATGTCAGTCAACTGGGAAGAACTAGAAATTAATTCAATAGAATTAGAAGAATTGATGAGCTTCAATCTAATATCGACTTGGGCGCTCGATTTCAGTCGAGTCTTTTGCTTGCGTAATCGCGCATATATTAGTTCTTTATTATTTACTGAAGGTTGCAGTTTATTTTTAGCTTATTTATTATTTTTTCCCATACTTTTAATTTTATTTCGCAATCTGGGCTGGCTAAATAATAATTTTAATGGCTTGCTTCTAGTGTTACTTAGTACGGCGGGTTTATCTTTAGTATTAGTTTTCCTATTAAATTTTCATCTTTGGCATCAAGCTAAACAACTCAAAGTATTTGCAATTTTATTAGAAAAAGTAAAGCAATATAATGGTTTAATTGCGCATCTTAAATTATTTGCTGAATTAGATTCCCTAAGTTCTACTACTCAGATTAATCATAATTCTCAAGGACAAATAGAATTAAAAGCAGCTCTCGAACTAACCAAAAATAGTTTGCTTAAAAGTATTGAACTAGAAAAAATCCTGAATCGCGATCGCCATTTAGCCAATAATCGTTATCAGTTACTAGCTAATTTAGAATCTAGTTTAATTAATCTAGAATCATTTTCTCAAGATGAAGCTAATAATTATCAGCAATTACTAGCTGAAGTAATCGAAATTGGTTTAAGCGTTCATAAAGAAGTCCGTAAAACGCGCATTTTACGGGAGTAATTAACTGGACTTTAATTATTGCAATTGGATTTGGTATGACTATGCTATCAACTTGAGCGATCGCAATCAAGATTTTTTAAAGAATTGGCGATCTCTTGATCTAATGTAGAGCGTAATTACACGCTTGCAAGTTATAGGCTCAATCCACTACATTTTATTTAGAAAATTACTAGTTTTTCCGAGATGTTTTCATGGTAATTCCATACAATGTGTCATTTGCTTGTTTGAAGTGTTGTAAATCGTTTAAAAGAGAATATCAAATTGTATCTAAAAATTATTTTGATACACTAAAATGCCCAAATTGTGGTGATAATGCACATAATTTTGGTCGTCACTTTAAAGCTCCAAAATCAACTGATAAAAAGCAATGGGAAAAAATACGCTTTCTATTTGACAATGGATTTATATTTCAAAAAATACGGATAGGCAGTAGTCATCATGATATAGTTACCTATCCTAAAACATTAAAAGATGCTAAGAATTTTGTCATAAAGTATAAAAAATATGCGTTAAATCAACCTAAAAAGAACTTATAATTTATTTATAGAAAAGAAAATGATTCATAATTAAATACTAGAAGAATTTCCTTGAAGATAAATAGTTGTGATCGGTGAAAGTGTCTGGGTAATGGAAGTAGATCTCCTTTGTTATATATTTACATTTACAACTTATTCAACAAAAAAGAACTTCAAATCTATTATTAATGATTAATCTTCTTGTTCTAAAATAGCCTTTTTTAAAATCTGCTCTTGTTCCTCCGCAGTAGTATTAGCAGCTATAGTAATTACATTGTGTTTTGGTCTTGACTTTAATTCTCTTAAAGCTTCTTTGTCATTTCGATTATCTAAAAGATACTGCTTTAGTTGACTTTTGGTCATTGATTTATATTGCATCTTCAATTTCTACTCCTACTGTCGAATCTGGATATATAGTTACTTCTATTCTCGCTCTTTTTCCTGCCAGGATAAAAAATTCACTCGTGTTTTCATCATAAAGAAATAATAATATGTCTTGCCTCATATCTGAGAGAGCATGGCATATCTGAACAGTTTTGAGTAGCTGATCGTAATTTGGCATTCGTTTGAATTCATACCAGTTTAATTGTGCATCTTGTAAATCAGCTTAAAATAAATAGGACTAAATAAAGATAAAAATGAGCAAAACCAAGCAAAATTTAGAACGTTCCAAATCAGTAGAGAAAAGTGCCATTATTTTACAAGGTGCAATGCAAGAATTCCTCAAACATGGCTATGCAGGCACTAGCATGGATCAAATAGCCAAAGTTGCGGGAGTTTCTAAAGCGACGGTTTATAGTCATTTTGGTGATAAAGAAAGCCTGTTTAACGCTGTGATTCAAGATTTGGTTCAGGAAAAATTCCAGACAGTAATGAGTTTAGATCGACCTCAATCTTTAGGACAAGATCCCAAAAAGGTGTTGTCGGAGATGGTAACTAAAACGCTGGAAAATACTTTAAGCGATCGCAACTTCCATAATTTTATTCGCATCATTATTGGTGAATCAGGACGTTTTCCCGAGTTAGCTAAAGCCTATGTTTACAATCTTGCCAAGCCAGGGATTGAAGCTTTGACCAAATATCTTAAATCTCATCCCGAATTGAAGCTTGAAGATCCTGAAGCCACCGTCAGAATTATGGTGGGTAGCTTAGTTTACTTTGTAATGCTCCAAGAAATGCTGCACGGTAAAGATATGTTACCGTTAGAAAGCGATCGCCTGACTAAGACTTTGATTGATTTAATTATTAGAGAGCGAGATTGAAACTTAGATACACTTGGCATTACGACTACTACTTTGCCGATCCTTGGGTGCCAAGCTGAATCAACTCAATTTTATAACCGTTGGGATCTTCAACGAAAGCGATTACAGTACTGCCGTGCTTCATCGGGCCAGGCTCACGAGTTACTTTGCCTCCTTGAGCTTTAATGCGATCGCAAGTACCATAGATATCATCGACACCCAAGGCAATATGCCCATAACCTTTACCCAAGTCGTATTCCGATACGCCCCAATTGTAGGTAAGCTCAATTACGGTGTTGTCTTGCTCCGATCCATAACCCACAAATGCCAGGGTGAACTCGCCACTAGGATAATCTTTGCGTCGTAAAAGCTCCATGCCCAAAATATCGCAATAAAAGGCGATCGACTGATCCAAATCTCCCACGCGCAACATGGTATGTAGCATTTTCATGTTATGTTCTCCTTGGTCAATAACTTTTCAACAACCATTAAGTAATCTTAGATTAGCGAATTTTATCTTTAAAGCGGAATTAACTCAGGGAAGTTTAATAGTAGTTGTTCACCATCAAGTTCATCACCTAATCTGGCGGGGGAAAAGTGGATTTGAATTGCCCGCAGCTTTTCTTGATAGTGCAGATTAATTAAAGCTTTCAGTCCATATTCTAAGGCTTCAATGTCCGCCAAATTATTTTCTAAATCGGCTGATTCTCCTTCAAAAGCAACAGTTAGCATAATCACCAAGTTGCGCGTCACAGGTAAAGACAAAGGCTCGTCATCATCGGTAGATTCAGCAGTATCCGTTCCACTTAAATATCTTTGCGCAGAATCAGTAAAGAGTTCGTTCACATAATCTCCTGCTTCCCCCTCATCCCAGAAAACATCGCCTTCATTCCCCGCCGATTGCCAATATTCACTCATCTGGAGTATTTCTTGAGCCAAGGAGACTAAACCCTCTCCCAGTACTGCTAAATCTCCGTCTGCTTCTACTGCTTCTCTGGCAACACGATTGAGAGTACCGAGCATGGGAGCAATTTCTGAACCTGCCAGGTGGATAAAGATGCGGGATACTACAAAGCGAGTTTTACCGCTAAATTGGGAAATGCGATCGCGCCAAGAAGTCATAGTATTACTAGATGCTTATGCTAAAGAATACTTAATTAAACTACCATTTTTGTGGTGGCTAGCTAGATTATCGTTAGAATTGTGGCGAATTATTAGCTTCTAGTTTGATCGAGTATTCATGAAGATTTTATTTTTACATCCTAATTTTCCCGCTCAATTCCGCCACCTCGCTACGGTTTTGGGTAAAGATCCGCACAACACAGTAGTTTACGCCACGAATCGTCTTGAAGGCAGTATTCCAGGGGTGAATAAGGTGGTGTACGAAAAGTCCCGCACTGCTCGTCCTGAGACTCATCATTATGTTAGACCATTGGAAAATGCTGTCCTAGAGGCTCAAGGGGTTTATCGGGTAGCACAGAAGTTAAAAGAGCAGAATTTTTATCCTGATGTAGTTTATGGTCATTCAGGATGGGGGCCAACTTTGTTTATGAAGGATATTTTTCCCAGAGCAACTTTACTTTGCTATTTTGAATGGTATTACAACGCTTATGGCTCGGATGCCAACTTTGACCCAAGTGACCCGATTAATGCTGATGATGAAGCCCGAATTCGCACGAAAAATGCACCAATTCTGCTAGATTTAGCTAGTTGCGATCGCGGTTTATCCCCCACAGCCTGGCAGCGATCGCAATTTCCCCAAGAATTTCAGAGTAAGATTAAAGTCCATCATGATGGCATTGATACTAGCTATTTTCGACCAGTTTCTGGGGCAAAATTAAATCTGCCGCGAATTAACCTCGACCTCAGTGAAGCGGAGGAGATTGTTACTTATGTGGCTAGAGGTATGGAGCCTTATCGCGGTTTCCCACAATTGATTGAAGCGATTTTTCTGTTGCAAAAACAACGACCTCAGTGTCACTTTGTGATCGTCGGCAAAAACCGAGTGGCTTATGGTAAAACTCTGCCTGATGGCAAAACCTATAAAGATGCCATGCTGGAGAAATTTCCTTTAGATCTCAGTCGGGTACACTTTACCGATCTATTACCTTATGATGAATATCTTCAGGTACTACAGGCTTCCTCGGTGCATATTTACCTGACTCGTCCTTTTGTGCTGTCTTGGTCGATGCTCGAAGCTTTATCTACAGGCTGTTTGATTTTGGCTTCTGATACTGCTCCTGTAACCGAAGTAATTGAAGATAATGTTAATGGTTTGCTAGTAGATTTCTTCTCTCCTCAACAAACCTGCGATCGCGTAATTGAAGCCTTAGATCGGCCTGAAAAAATGGCAATAATTCGCACTAAAGCCAGAGAAACTATTCTCGAGCAATATGATTTAGCTAAGTTACTTCCTCAACACTTACAATGGGTCAAAGATTCAGTCTAAGCTAAATTATCAATTATTGGTTACCGTCGATGAAAAATAGATCTAAGGGAAAACTCAGAAAGTTTGAGTTATTTTTTGAAGCCTTAATTTGGAATTGTCGTTTTTTTATTTTAATTCCCGTTATCTTTAGTTTACTCAGTGCTTTACGCCTAATTTTTATTGGCACGGTTGACGTTTGGGTAGGATTAAATATAGCTTTGAATTATCAAGATCCTGAAGGGGAAATGACGATTAAGACAGTTACTTATATTATCGGCGGTGTAGATTATTATCTAATTGGCATTGTGCTATTAATTTTTGCGTTTGGAATCTATGAATTATTTATCTCAGAAATAGAACTTAAACATCGAGATGATTCCAGTATTCTTCAAAGTAATAGTTTAGAAGAATTAAAAGATAAGCTGGTTAATGTTATTGTGGTGGCATTAATTGTTAGCTTGTTTAAACAAATGCTGAGTATTGAAATTGGCAAACTAAGCGATATACTTTATATTGCTGTAGCAATTTTACTAATTTCTATTAGTCAATATTTATTGCACTTGGGCCACACAAAATCTACCATACATCTACCAAAAAGCGATCATTCCAATACTGGCTCTATTAAACTTGAAAAATGAGAGACAAAAGAGTTGTTTGCCAATTGTCTCTCTTAGAACGCCAATCTTTACGTAATTAACTAGACAACTTTACTCAAACTCAAACTATTTGACGATGCGGCTTAAATATTAGTACTGATTTACTGCTCGTCTTCGATTACTTGACGAATACGCTGTTCCAGTCGATCTAAATCCAAACCACCCTCATCACGGTTGATTCGGCGTACAGTACCGTTGATCTGACTCAAATCACTGAGTAAATCCCGTAAGATTTCTTGCTGTTGTCGAGATTGAGTAATTTCTTTGGGTTCTTGAACAATATCTCGCACAATAGTTGACTCTGAACGAGATGCAACTAGTGGTAAATCTTCACCTTCTAAATAAACAAAGGTACGTCTTCCTGAACCTCTTTCTTCTTCAATTGGGACTAAAGCAGTAACGCGATCGCTACGGACATATTTACCAAAACCAAGAGGAACTAGTACCGATGATTGTATTTTCATAAAATATTTAAGTTGCAGATATATATTCATTGATTGCACTGCATTAATATTATTATAGAAAACTCACATGGCTTATCATATCTAGTTTTCACCTATTCTAGATAGTGGTTTCTCCCCTGGAATTAAACTAATTTTTCTGCTAGTTTTTAGTTAACTATTATGATGAGAATGAATCTTTAGATAGAAGCGATCGTAGTCTTAATTAACCTAAATTTTAGTTAAAGTTATTAATAAATATTAGCTCGATGATTTATACAGATGCTTTAACTATTGAAGGAATTACCAAGCCAGCTATTATCAATTATTTTGTGACAGTTAATCAGGCAGAATTTTTGAAAACAGCATCTTTATTTGCTGATCGGGGAACTTTGTTAGCGCCTTTTGAAAAACCCATTGTTGGTAGAGGAAAAATAGCAGCTTATTTAAGTAAAGAAGCCAAGGGAATGAAACTGTCCCCGCAGCAGGGAATTTGTGAAACTGAATCAGCAACTGAATCAAATTGTGAAACATACAAAATATTAGGCAAAGTTCAAACTGCTCTATTTAGCGTCAATGTTGCCTGGTACTTCACTTTTAACCAAGACGATCAAATTGCTACAGTCCAAATCAAGTTACTAGCCTCGCCTCAAGAGTTATTAAGCTTGAAGTCAAAACGTAATCAGTAATTACTCACAATATCTATCTCTAGTTGAAGATCGATTTAAATACTTATCTATCTTGTTATAGTTTCCTGTCATTTCAAACACCAATAAGTTAGTAACTAGTGAGCTTTAACAACAAAGCTGAAAAATATTAAATTGGAGCTGAAAAAATAACATGGCTACAGGAACTTCAGAGCAGAATATCTCCCGCGCACTCGGTTCTTACGGTAATCTATCGACAGATGATAAATTAGCCTTTCTTTGGTATGTATACACAAAAATGGGAACATCAGTTACCCCAGCAGCACCAGGCGCAGCATCAGATGAAATTGTGGAAGGACTATTTAATCAAGTCAAAGAACTGTCTCATGAGGAACAGCTAGACGTACAGCGTAAAATTATCGAATCGCAAGATAGCCTTATTTCCCGCGAGTATGGCGCTTTTAGTGAAAACAGCAAACTATATTTTTGGTATCGTTTGGCGCAAGGAATGGAAGCAGGAACAATTATTCCCATGCCTGAAAATTACCAGCCTAGCGGTAGTGTAACCGAGCTATTATCTCAAATTGAAAGTATGGAGTTTGAGCAGCAAATTACTTTACTAAGAAATGCAGTTGTAGACGCTGGTGCAGAAACAAAACCTGGCGCAGAAATCTAAGCATCAAGCGATCGCGATTAGTAAAATAACTAACTAACTACACTGTATTTGGATATTCGTCTCGGCTACGGATGTCCATATTTTTTGTTTATTTTTTGCTCAACAGACATTTTTAAAATACTACTTCCGTCTTACGAAATTTCCTCAACGCGGGAGACCCGCGCAACGGAATTTCGCGCTATTTCCTACTTCCTAAAAATATCTGTTTAACTGTTGTCAATAGTTTCTATCTATCAAAAGAATTGGTAAATACGATCGCCATCAGTGCCGAAATTTCGATAAGGTATTTCTAGAGATATTTTTAACTGACGCTGATAATTTTTGGGTTGTGCTTTTGGCTTAATCAGTCTTGAAAAATTGGTCTGGTTTAACTTAAAACTTATCGCTATCAAAAGGAGATGTAATTTAGATGTCTGACAATCGAAGAAGCCGAGCAGTAACTCAAGGAAACCAGCGATCGCCTAACCGTGCGATGTTGCGAGCAGTGGGTTTTGGCGATCATGATTTTAATAAGCCTATTGTTGGTTTGGCTAACGGCTATAGCACGATTACTCCTTGCAATATGGGAATTAATACCCTGGCGCTACGTGCAGAATCAGCATTAAAAGACGCGGGGGCAATGCCTCAGATGTTTGGCACAATTACGATCAGCGATGGTATTTCGATGGGTACGGAAGGGATGAAGTATTCCTTGGTATCCCGTGACGTAATTGCCGACTCGATTGAAACCGCCTGTAACGGACAGAGTATGGATGCGGTGCTGGCTATTGGTGGCTGTGATAAAAATATGCCAGGAGCGATGTTAGCGATCGCCCGCATGGATATTCCTGCTATTTTTGTTTATGGTGGCACGATTAAACCAGGTAAGCACAACGGTGAAGATTTAACGGTAGTCAGTGCTTTTGAGGCTGTAGGTAAGTTTAGCGCTGGTAAGATCGACCAGGCAGAATTGGACGCGATCGAGCATAAAGCCTGTCCAGGAGCGGGTTCTTGTGGGGGTATGTTTACCGCTAATACTATGTCTTCGGCATTTGAAGCGATGGGGATGAGTTTGCCCTATTCTTCGACGATGGCAGCAGAAGATGCAGAGAAAGCTGAAAGTACTGAAAAATCTGCCTTTGCTCTAGTTGAAGCCATTAAAGCGCAAATACTACCCAGTCAAATTCTGACTCGTAAAGCTTTTGAAAATGCCATCACTGTAATTATGGCGGTGGGGGGTTCGACTAATTCTGTTTTGCATCTCTTGGCGATCGCTAATACCATCGGTGTAGAACTAACCTTAGATGATTTTGAGACTATTCGTCAGCGCGTCCCCGTACTTTGCAACCTCAAGCCATCAGGAAAATACGTCACCGTGGATTTACATAACGCTGGTGGTATTCCTCAAGTGATGAAAATGCTTCTAGCACATGACTTATTACATGGCGATGCTCTAACGATTTCGGGTCAAACCATCGCCGAAGTCTTAGCCGATATCCCCGAAAATCCTCCCACAGAGCAAGACGTAATTCGTCAGTGGTCTAATCCTGTATATCCAGAAGGACATTTAGCAATCCTCAAAGGCAATCTAGCGAGTGAAGGTTCGGTAGCCAAAATCAGCGGGGTTAAAAATCCTGTAATCACTGGGCCAGCTAGAGTATTTGAATCTGAAGAAGCATGTCTAGCTGCCATTTTAGAGGGCAAAATTAAAGCGGGGGATATCATCGTCGTACGTTATGAAGGGCCAAAAGGTGGGCCAGGAATGCGGGAAATGCTAGCGCCAACTTCCGCGATCATTGGTGCAGGATTAGGCGATTCTGTCGGCTTAATTACCGATGGTCGTTTTTCTGGCGGGACTTACGGAATGGTTGTCGGTCATGTTGCCCCAGAAGCTGCTGTAGGCGGGACAATTGCTCTAGTTCATGAGGGAGACAGCATTACTATTGATGCTCGTCAAAAACTGTTGCAGCTAAATGTTGACGATGCAGAGTTAGCACAACGTTACAGTCAATGGCAAAAACGTCAGCCTAAATACCCTAGAGGTGTTTTAGGTAAATACGCCAAGCTAGTTTCTTCTAGTAGTCTGGGTGCGGTGACAGATTTAGATTTGCATAGCTAACTGATGTTAGGCAAAGAAAAACTAGTAGCTGTTAATTACTTAGGGAGTTCGGGGGTTATACCAACTCTCTATGAAAATGCACTAAATGAAATTTAATTCTTTGCCCCAACAGCGCGATTATTCAAGGCGAAATGAATTCGCCGAATCTCGCGCTCAAACTAAGCGGGATAAACGTCTCTGCGTCTTTGCGACGCGAAGCTAGTGCTAAAGCACATTGTACCCTTGTGGTATACCGCTTCGCATATCCTTTAGGGCGCGAGATTTACAATCAAAATATTAAGTGCAACTTTAAGGAGAAATGGTATTAAGGAGTTGATTTATTGCCCCATATCCCCATATCCCTATCATTTAATTTTAAGCATCATCGAACTCGCTTTAATTCGCCCTAGACGTTTAAAATATAATTTAGATTGACAAAGCCATCAAGATATAAATAGGTATGCCACTAATCACTACGGGAAAATCATTTATTCGCGCCCTCGAAAAAGCTGGAGCATTGGGGCTATATATGCCCTTAGAAGGAGGTTCAGAAGGACGTTACCAAAGGCGTTTGCGTGCTTATGGATACCATACAATTAATATTACTGCTAGAGGATTAGGGGATTTAGCAGCTTACTTAACCAGTGTACACGGAGTACGTCCAGCTCATTTAGGTAAAAAAACAATCGGCAGAGAAGCCTGTGTCGGTGACATTTACTACATTCCACCGATTGCTACTTACGAATTAAATTCTCTACCTGCTAATGCTAAAGGATTAGCCATGTGGATTATGGAAGGACAAATATTATCCCGTCAAGAAATTCAATATTTGGTTAATTTGACCAAAGAAGAGCCAAAATTAAAGATCGTGCTAGAAATGGGTGGCGATCGCTATGTAAACTGGAAACCTTTGGCAGACACTTTAGCAGCGGCATAATTCATAATATAAATAAGCGTCAACTAGATCTTGTGAATAGGTTACGGGGTGGTATCGGTGTCAGATAAAAATATGGATGATTTACTGGCTCAGTTAAAAGCAGAATTTGAGCCACAGCAGCCACAGTCAAAATCACAGCCAAAATCAAAAGCTAATCAATCCTCTGCTAGTAATAAGTCTAAATCGCCACCACCCCAAACAGCTACTCAAGCCTCAATGGAACAAATGTTAGGGGAACTGAGGCAAGAGCTGGAATCTGGTAGAGGTAGAGCAAATAGTACACCTAGTACGTCTAGTACATCCCCGCAATCATCGGCTTCCGCACCACGGCAGCTAAGCGCTAAAGATGCAGCGCAAGCTCGTCAACGTCTGAATGCTTTAATCGACCAAGATTACCAAGCACAAGCCCAAAAACGAGAAGCTAAACTAGCTGAAATTAAACGTCAAGCAGAAGCCAAGCTAGCCGAGGAAAAGCGCCAAGCAGAAGCCAAGCTGGCAGAAGAAAAACGTCGCCAACAAGAATTAATTGAACTTCAGCAGCGAGAAGAATTGCGCGATCGCCGAAGACAAGAAGCTTTACGCGAAGAAGCTAAAACATGGCTACTAAAATTAAATCCTCGCAGCGAAGAAGGTAAATGGTTTCAAGAATTTTCCTATTCCTACGAAAACAAACTTCAGGCAGCGATCGATTATCTTGAAGCCATGCAAGAAACTGGGCTTTAATATCCTGGATATTTTTACTAGTTTTACTTCTACTTGCCAAAAATACCTAACTCAATTGCGATCGCTCTTTCAATTTGCGCAAGATAGCTATTTTCTAAAACCCCTAATTTAGAGCCAAAGCGACTATAGTGAGCTACCCGCATCTGGCTAAAATTCAAACCTCGTCGGCGATCTAATCCATTCTCTGGAGACGGCTCTATGTTGACGACAAAAGGATATGACTTTGGCTCTAGAAAAGGTACGATCATGGTGAGATCACTGTATTGATTGCCCAGATCATTTTGTAAAATTAAACACGGTCGAGTTTTTTGAGCTTCATTTCTTTTAGTCGGGTCAAGATCTATCCACCAAATCTCAAGTCTACGATAATCAGGCTTCTTCATCTAAGCCATCCCCAACAGTTGAATCCCATAACTCAAATTCTGACCAAAAGTGAGGATCATTATTTTGGTCAATATAGGCAGCTTTGAGATCGGCTTGCAACTTTTCTTGTTGAGCTTTAATCAATAGATCATTAATTGTTTTACTGCGATTACCTCCTTGAGAATCAATAAAACTGACAACTTCATCGTCTAAGGTAATTGATATTTTAGTAGTCATCTGCTAGTAAGATTATTTAATCTTACTATTTTATCTTATTTAGTTAGCGATCGCCGACACGAGTTTACTGATATAGCGATCAAAGTAAAGGTCTAGGACAATAAAAATTTGATCTCGCGCAAAGGCGTTTATCCCGCTTAGTTTGGGGCAAAGACGCAAAGGGACTAAAAGATGTCTTAATCTATCGTTCGATGGCTATACTTTAGTGATGCTACTAATTAAGCGCTTCAGCAGTATCAGGGGATTGAGCTAATTCTTCAAGCCGATCCTGCTGATCCTGAGAAATACAAGATTGAACCATTACATCAATGTCTCCTTCTAAAGCGTTAGCCAAAGGAAAGTTTTTGCCCAGACGATGATCGGTAATGCGATTGTCTTTATAGTTGTAGGTGCGTATTTTCTCAGAACGTGAGCCTGTTCCTACCTGAGCTAGCCTTAAACCTCGGACTTCTTTTTGCTGTTCTGCCAGCTTGATGTCGTATAGTTTAGCTCGTAAAATTTGCATAGCTCGCTCTCGGTTTTGCAGTTGCGATCGCTCTTCCGTACAAAAAATTCTAATTCCTGTAGGCTTGTGGATTAAATCCACCGCTGTTTCTACCTTGTTGACGTTTTGTCCCCCAGCACCGCCAGAACGCGCCGTTTTTAGCTCAATATCTTTGGGATCGATATGAATTTCGACATCATCTACTTCTGGCATCACAGCAACGGTAGCAGTAGAAGTATGTACCCTACCACTGGCTTCAGTTTGTGGTACTCTTTGTACTCGATGCACTCCTGCTTCAAACTTGAGCTTGCTGTATACCGAGTCTCCCGTAACTTCAAGGATCGCTTCTTTAAAACCACCCATGTCTGCTGTTGATTCACTCAGCAGAAACACTTTCCAGTTTTGGGTTTCCGCATAACGCGAGTACATTCGCACTAAATCGCCCGCCCAAATACTGGCTTCATCTCCCCCTGTTCCCGCACGAATTTCTAACATGATATTTTTATCATCATTAGGATCGCTAGGTAATAACAAGATTTTGAGCTGTTCCTCGAGCTGTTCTAGCTGTTCTTCTAGTTCGCTAGCTTCCATACTAGCCATTTCTTTCATCTCAGGATCGCTCGCTTCCTTGAAAATTTCTTTCGCTTCTGCCAATTCAGCCCTAGTATCTTGCCATTTCTGATAGGTAATAACCGTCTCTTCCAGGGAAGAACGAGCTTTAGCTATTTTTTGGAGTTCGTCAGGATTTGTGGCAATATCAGGATCTGCTAGGCGATGAGTAAGTTCTTGGAAAGTTTGGGCTACAGATTGGAGTTTGTCTAATAAATATGCTTCTGCCATTGGTTTTCTCTAATCAAAATAGGTGATTTACTGAGTAAAATCGATCGAGATACAACAAACCCAGCAGTCAATCAAAACTAACTACTGGGTATATATTTGTCTTAAAATGGCTAATTTTCAGCTTTGGATTCGGCTTTGGATTCGGCTTCGCTAGTAGGATCGAGCATACCGTATTTACGCAAGAAGCGATCGACACGACCTTCTGTATCGATAATTTTTTGCGTACCAGTATAAAAGGGATGATTACCCGACCAAACGTCAACGCTAATCTCTGGCTGAGTTGAACCAACGGTCATTACTACTTCACCGTTACAAATAACCTTGGCATCAGGATACCAAGTAGGGTGTATTTCAGGTTTTGGCATTTTATTATTCCTTAAGGAGTCACTTTGATTAATTAACAGCCACTGAATAACTTAAATTTAGACTTTTAATCAATAATCAAGCTAATAGCTGATGGCTGAGCGCGAAGTTGCGTTGCCCTAAAGGACTAGCTTCGCGTCGCGGGGGTTTCCCCCGTTGAGCAAACTTCGTAAGAAGAGCTAATAGCTGTAGAAAAAATTATCGTTTCGAGAATTGAGGAGCTTTACGCGCTTTCTTCAAACCGTATTTCTTTCTTTCTTTACAACGGGGATCGCGAGTGAGATAACCTTCTATTTTTAAAGGCTGACGATTATTAGGGTCTTGTTTGCACAATGCACGAGCTACACCTAGTTTGACAGCATCTGCTTGACCAGTCAAACCACCACCATGAGCATTGACCAAAATATCATATTCGCTCTCAAAGCCTAAAGTTTCTAAAGGCCCTTTGATCGACATCAGATAGCTGGGAATACGATTAAAATAATCTTCTCCAGGCTTATCGTTAACTACTAGCTTACCCTCACCAGGTACTAAACGTACTCTAGCGATCGCTGATTTACGGCGACCAGTCGCCCAATATACTACTTTATCTTGTGTTCCTTCCATGTTTTAGTTACTCTTGGGAATAGTGTTGACGGTTAAAGTTTCAGGATTTTGGGCAGCATGGGGATGATCTGACCCAGTATAGACTTTTAGTTTAGTGAATAGTTTGCGTCCCATCGCGTTTTTGGGCAACATCCCTTTAATTGCTTTTTCCACAATGCGTTCGGGAATACGGTGCTGTAGCTGATCGAAAGTTTCAGTTTTCATCCCCCCTGGTCTACCAGAGTGGCGACGATATAGTTTTTGCTCGTTTTTTCTGCCAGTTACAACAACTTTTTCGGCATTGATGACAATCACAAAATCGCCAGTATCCATGTTAGGCGTAAAACTAGGCTTATTCTTGCCTCTTAGAATCATGGCAATTTCAGTTGCTAAACGGCCTAAGCGCTGTCCTTCGGCATCAACTACGTACCAACTATGTTCTAAAGTATTTTGGCTTGGGAGGGGAGTTTTGTTCATTTTCCGTGATATTATTTTGTGGATTATTTTAAATAAAGAGATTCACCGAGCTAGATTGAAAGTAGGCTGGGCATCAAACCACAGTGATTGAGCAAAAGGGAACTCAGGATAACCTACTCTCAATAAACATAAACCTTTGGCTGGAGCTGAATATTTTACTTCCAGACGGCGTTGATTTTGCCAAACTTCCGTAAAATTTTCTGGCGATCGCTTACCAATACCGACTTCTACTAACATCCCTACGAGCAAACGTACCATGCCATACAAAAAGCTGTTTGCCTGAATTTCCAGGTATAAAAATGCTGATTGACGGTAACATTCAGCAGCCTGGACTTCCACCTGAGCATCAATTCGGTCAGAACCAGATCTTTTAAAAGCGGCAAAGTTGTGTTCTCCTAACAAGGAATTTAAAGCTTGCTGCATCAAAGACTCGTTTAGTCCAGATTGATAGTAGTGCCAGCAGGTCTGATCGATAAACAGATTAGGTCGTTTCTCGGTATAGATGGTATAGCGATAACGTCGCCAGATAGCCGAAAACCGAGCGTGCCAGTCATCCTCAACCTGTGCCGAAGCCCTTATTAGTATACCCTCTGGCAGTCTTCCATTAATAATTTTTGACCACTTATGAGGAGGAATCGGCCCTAAATACTCAAAGTGAGCTACTTGAGCGGCAGCATGGACTCCAGCATCAGTCCTTCCCGCACCATAGATATTTACCTTGTAGCCAGTAACGCTGGCGATCGCTTGTTCAATATAGCCTTGGATACTTACCTGATTGGGTTGTTTTTGCCAGCCATGAAAGTTAGTTCCTAAATATTGAATTAGCAAAGCTATTTTCATGAACAGTCCTGATTAGCAAGTTATCACCGTTAGGTTTAAATGTTGGTTTTTAGTTTAAACTAGCTCAATGAGTGCCATTTCAGCGTTATCACCACGACGACGCTTAGTTCTGACGATGCGAGTGTAGCCACCATTACGTTGACCATAACGCTCACCCACGGCATTAAACAGCTCACTGACTAAATCTTTATCATAGATATAGCCTAAAGCCTGTCTTCTAGCTGATAAAGAACCATCCTTAGCTAGGGTGATCATCTTGTCCACTTCACTACGTACTGCTTTAGCACGAATCAAAGTAGTTTTGATTTGACCATGACGAATGATCTCCGTTGCCAGAGAACGCATTAGTGCCTTACGTTGGTCTGCTGGTAGTCCCAGCATTTTTACTTTACATCGATGTCGCATGATTGATAATTTTGCTAATTAGCTATATTGACTATTTACTTACCTGATTTTTCTTGTGCCAGAGTAATTCCCAAGCGTTGCTGCAAAGCTTCAATTACTTCGTCTGCCGATTTCTGACCGAAATTTTTAATTTCCAAGAGGTCTTCTTGTGTATAGTCGAGTAAATCGGAAACGGAGTTGATTTGCGCCCGTTTTAGACAGTTGTAGGCTCTAACCGATAACTGCAATTCTTCAATAGGAATTTGGCTGGTAGGATCTTCTTCATCTTGGTAATCTGGTTCAATCTCTTCCAAAGTAAGATCTTTGAGCGGATTAAACAGATCTACGACAATTCCCGCAGCTTGCGACAAGGCTTCTTCTGGCTTAATACTGCCGTTTGTCCAGATTTCCATCAACAGACGTTCACGAATGCCTGAACCATCAACTCTAGCATCTTCAACACTATAGTTAACCTTAGTCACGGGCATAAAAACAGCATCTATTTGGAGAAAGTCTAAAGAACTCCCCTCTTCCTTCCCTCGTTCAACAGCACGATAACCCTTTCCTTTCTCCACCTTAAACTCCATCTCTAGGCTGGTGCCTTCAGCGATGGTAGCTACGTACTGGTTAGAATCTACTGTCTCTACTTCTGAAGGTAATTCAAACTGGGCAGCGGTAACTGTTCCAGGGCCAGTCGCTACTAAACGACCAATTTGAGGTTGATTAGTGTAGCTTTTAAGGACTATTTCCTTCATATTGAGAATAATCTCTAAAACGTCTTCTCTAACGCCCTCAATCGTGGCAAACTCATGAGTAGCAAAGCCAAACTTATGCTCTTGTCTGCCTTCATCTTTTGCCATACCACCGCCAATGCGGATAGCTGTAACGGCTGCTCCTTCTAGGTTAGATAATAAAACTCTCCTTAAAGCATTGCCCAAAGTAGTTCCCTGGCCACGATCTAAAGGTTCTAAGACAAATTTGCTATACTGGTGTTGATTTTTTAGGGTTTTAGACTCTACACACTCAATTTGAAATTGCGCCACAGGCTGCTCTCCCTCTTATTCGACAAGCGATTGGATAAACCGAAATCAAAACAGTTGCCCTCTTTTGGCAACTGACAAGCTTTTGATAATTGAAAAAAAGTTATACTCTACGTCGTTTTGGTGGACGACAGCCATTGTGAGGTATGGGGGTGACATCGCGAATTAAAGTTATTTCTAATCCTACGCCCTGCAAAGCTCTGATGGCGGTTTCACGACCAGCACCAGGCCCACTGACCATTACCTCTACCTGACGCATTCCTTGATCCATTGCTCGGCGACCTGCGCTATCTGCTGCCGTTTGAGCAGCAAAAGGAGTACCTTTCTTCGCGCCCTTGAATCCGCTTGCTCCCGCCGAAGACCAAGAAATAACATCACCTCTGATGTCGGAAATAGTCACAATGGTGTTGTTGAAAGTGGACTGAATATGCGCCACACCATTTGGCACGTTCTTTTTATTTTTTTTCGCACCACTTCTTCGTTTTGGTTGCGCCATGTTGCTTTTGTTTGAATGTGATTAGTATGTGGATGTACTTTTGAGGTTTATTTCTTACCAGGAGCTTTCTTCTTACCAGCTACTGTCAATCTTCTACCCCTTCTGGTGCGGGCATTAGTCCGAGTTCTCTGACCCCTAAGAGGTAAGCCCATACGATGACGACGACCGCGATAAGTACCAATATCAGCGAGTCGCTTGATATTCATCGCTTCCCAACGTCTTAAGTCTCCTTCTACCTGATAATTATCTTCAATGTATGCTCTAAGTTTAGTAACATCTTCATCAGATAAATCTCGAACTCTCGTATCTGGATTGACTCCAGTTTCGGCGATCGCTTTTTGCGCCCGCGATAATCCCACCCCAAAAATGTAGGTGAGGGCGATCTCCACGCGCTTATCACGGGGGAGATCTATGCCAGAAATCCTTGCCACTTTATTACTCCCTTATTTACTGCTGTTACTCTGTTTTGCCTAAATTGCTGTTAACTGAATCTGACGAGCTATTGTAGCTACCCTTGGCGCTGCTTATGCTTAGGATTACTGCTACAAATCACCATTACTCTGCCGCGTCTTTTAATTACACGACATTTTTCACACATTTTTTTTACGGATGGTCTAACTTTCATGCCTTACTTTGGCCACACTGCAAGCCTATTATTATATGAATTAATTTGGATCTGTGTCAAATAGCTATTACTTAACTGTCTGACTATGTTCGCTACTTGTTTTTGAGACGATAGGTAATCCTGCCTTTGGTCAGGTCATAGGGAGTTAATTCCACTTTGACGCGATCGCCTGGTAAGATTTTGATATAGTTCCGGCGAATTTTGCCTGAGATATGAGCTAAAACATTAAAGCCGTTATCTAGATCGACGCGGAACATGGCATTGGGCAGAGACTCTGTAACAGTCCCCTCCATTTCGATTAAGTCTTGTTTAGCCAATGTTGACCTCTCTTACTTTTTGATAAATAATGAGCGATAATCAATATTTATCAGTTTACTGGGCGAGCTGAACTGCCCTAATCACAGCACTTTTGTTACATTTTGGGCTTATTTTGGGCTGAGTGGATACACAAGATTAATAAGCTTGAAGATCGATTAACCAGCTATTCTTCAAGCGATGGCTGAGTTGAGCTGTTCTGTAACCTCTTCCATAGTGCGATCGCCATCAATAGTTTTTAGAGTTGCTCGCTGCTGATAAAAATCTATGACTGGCACTGTGTCCTGGTGATAAACTTCTAGACGACGGCGAATAGTTGATTCATTGTCATCTTTGCGCTTTCTTGCCAGTAGGCGAGATACTAAAACCTCGTCTGGCACTTCTAGATTAAGAACGCAATCAGCATTTTGCTCTAATTTCACCAGTAACTCTTCTAAAAAGGCAGCCTGATGTATATTACGAGGAAAACCATCAAGAATCCAGCCATTGGTCGTATCTTCATAACCAAGACGGTCTTGAATTAAGCCCAAGATCAGAACATCTGGAACTAATTCACCTCGATCCATATAATCTTTTGCTTGCTTGCCCAAAGTAGTTTGTTGAGCTACAGCTGCGCGCAGAATGTCACCTGTTGAAACATGAGGAATTTGATGATTTTCAGATATAATCTGAGCCTGAGTTCCTTTTCCCGCACCAGGAGGACCTAAAAATATTAATCGCTTTGCCATATCAACTTATTAAAATTGAGTTTTTATCAGCAGGTCTAAAATTCTCTTCAAACCTGCCTAATACCAAACAGGATTACTGCTTCACCATTCCTTCATAACGTTGAGAAATAACGTAGGTCTGGATTTGTTTAGCCGTATCAATTGCCACCCCAACTAAAATAAGCAAAGATGTTGCACCAAAACCGCTAAAAACTGTAGTTCCAGCAGGAATCGCACTTTCTACTAAAGTAGGCACTGTCGCTACTACACCTAAAAATATGGCCCCCAAGAGAGTCAGGCGATTTAGCACTTTTTCTAGATAAGCACTGGTTGCCTTTCCTGGTCTAATTCCTGGAATAGACGCGCCCATTTTCTTCAAATTCTGAGACATATCAACAGGGTTGACAATCAAAGAAGCATAAAAGTAGCTAAAGAACAAAATTAAAACTAGGTAAACGGCAACATATGCCCAATTTCCAGGCTGAATTGCCGTAGCAATTTTGGCAAATATTTCTTTAACTGGGCCATCTCCAGGCAAAAACCCTAGGAGTTGAGCTGGTAAAAACAAAACGGAAGAGGCAAAGATGATGGGCATTACTCCACCCTGATTTAATCTTAAAGGAAGATAATTGCTTCTCTCGCGATAAACTCGTCTACCTACCTGACGGCGCGCCGAAATAATCGGAATACGCCGAGTTCCTTCTTGAATAAAGACAATGCCAATAATCATAGCTAGAAAGACCAGCAGTAGAACAACTACCTGGGCAATTTCGCCTCTACCTCCACTTTGAGCGAACTCAATCGTAGTAGCTAAAGTCTTCGGTAATACAGCCACGATGTTGACAAAAATTAATAATGAAGCACCATTACCAATTCCTTTTTCGGTAATTAGCTCAGAAATCCACATGACAAACATCGAACCAGCCGTTAAAGCCAGTACGGTCTCACCAATAGGAATAATGCTTTTGGCAATAATGCCGTTGTTGACTAATAAACCGAGGGTAAGCCCAAAACTCTGAATTATTGCCCCACCCAAAGCAACATAGCGAGTAATTTGCGAGATTTTCCGTCTTCCTGCTTCTCCTTCATTCTTTTGCAGATCTTCCAAACTAGGTATGGCAGTAGCCAATAGCTGCATGATGATCGAAGCATTAATAAAGGGTAAAATTCCTAGCGCAAATATTCCCAAGGCGGAGATTCCCCCACCCGTGAAGATATCTAAAAATCCTACGATCGAAGAATTGCTAGAATTACCGATAAATTCGCCAAAAAGTTCCCGATCTATTCCTGGGACAGGAATAAATACTCCTAATCGGACTAATATCAAAAGACCAATGGTGACCAGCAGTCTACCTCTGAGACCCGCTGCCTGAGCCATTTGCAAAAAAGTCTCCTGTGCTGATGGAGTCTTTTCTCTAACCATATAGTACCTCTTATATACTTGGTATTAAATAAGTTGTTTACGGAGAAATATTAACTAAATTTTTAATAAATTTGTTTTTCTACCTATGCTCCCTATGATATACCAAATACTGTGTGCGCTTACTTGGCAATAACTTCACAACTACCGCCAGCAGCTTCAATTTTTTGCGCTGCACTTTTAGTAAATGCTACTGCTTTGACATTTAGCGCGACACTTAATTCACCATTCCCTAAAATTTTTAGTGGGCCGTCATTACTGGTGGCAATGCCATTTTCTAATAACGATCCTAGAGTGACATCCGTATTAGCAGGCAATGAGCCTAAAGCTTCAACGTTGATGGTAGTGTAATGCTTCTGATTAACCAGAGTAAAATGTTTGAGCTTAGGAACTCGACGATAAAGGGGCATTTGACCACCTTCAAAACCAGCTTTAGTTCCAGTACCAGAACGGGACTTTTGACCCCGCATACCAAAACCACAGCTAGCACCTTGACCAGCGGAGATCCCACGACCCACTCGGCGCTTACGCCTTTTTGACCCTTCTTTAGGGCTAAGATTTTCTAGTTTCATGGTTGTTTAATGTTAAATGAGCTAGGCGTACAGTTGTTCAATCGGAATATTCCTTTCCTTTGCTACTTCGCCAAAAGTACGAAGACCAGCCAAGGCATCAACCGCTGCTCTAGCATTATTTAAAGGGCTATTAGAACCTAACTGTTTTGCCAAAATGTTTTTGACTCCAGCAAGTTCTAGCACGGTACGCACCGCACCACCAGCAATTACCCCAGTACCAGGAGAAGCAGGACGCATAAATACTTTGGCGCCACCAGCAATCCCGTTAGTAACGTGAACAATTGAATTGGACTTGGTTAAAGACACTTCTACTAGCTGTTTCTTCGCATCGGCGACTCCTTTACGGACTGCACCAATTACGTCAGCAGCTTTGCCTACACCAACGCCTACCTGTCCTTTTTCGTTACCGACAACAACGATCGCTCGGAAGCTGAGTTTTTTACCACCCTTGACTACCTTGCTGACTCGGCGAATCTGCACCACCCGCTCCTGCCAGGCGGAATCTTTCTCCTTAGCACGTCCTTTCTTGCGTGACTTATTATTAGCTTTAGCCATAATGATTTTCCTTGATATTTTGCTCTAAAAATCTAATCCAGCTTCGCGAGCTGCTTCAGCCAAAGCTTTAACTCGACCATGATAGAGATTACCACCGCGATCGAATACTACTTTCGCCACGCCTTTTTCTAAAGCTCTTTGGGCTACCAGTTTACCAACTTCAGCCGAAACAGCACAGGTGGAACCTTTAGTTTCAACATTAAAGTCTGATGCTGCTGCTAGGGTATGCTGCGCGACATCATCAATGACCTGGGCATAAATATGATTATTGGAACGGAACACGCACAAACGAGGGCGTTCGGGAGTACCACTGACTTTTTTACGTACCCGTCGGTGACGGCGTTTTACTGATTCTTTGCGTGAAAGCTTCATAATTTCTACTTACCTGTCTTACCAGCTTTGCGTCTTACTTGCTCATCAAAGTAGCGTATTCCCTTGCCTTTATAAGGTTCAGGTGGTCTAACTGCTCTAATCCGAGCTGCAACGTTGCCAACTATCTCTTTACTGATGCCACTAATAATGACTTCAGTGTTTCTATTTTCTACGGCTACATCGATACCGTCTGGCATCTCCATGTCTACAGGTTTGCTATAACCAACATTAAGAGTTAGTTTTTTGCCTTGGGCCTGCGCTCTGTAACCAACGCCTTGAATTAACAACCGTTTTTGAAATCCTTGGGATACACCGTCTACCATGTTTGCCACTAGGGTACGGCATAAACCATGACGCTGACGACCAATCCGAGAATCATTAGTTGGGCGGACAATGATGTTATCTCCCTCCTGCTTGACTTCAATTGGTTCAGGAATTTCTCGTTCTAGAGTACCTTTTGGCCCTTTAATCGTAACGTGTTGCCCTGAAATTTGAGCGCTCACTTTATCAGGTATGGGAATCGGCAGTTTGCCAATACGAGACATAATTTACTCCTGTTAAATTACCAGACATAACAGAGAATTTCACCGCCAATTCCTTGACTGCGAGCTTCTCTATCGGTCATTACTCCACGGGAAGTGGAAACGATCGCAATACCAATACCGCCCAATACACGAGGAATATCTTGCTTGCGAGAATAGACTCTAAGTCCAGGTTTACTAACTCGCTTTAGGGTACTGATGATCGGTTGGCGATTTCTACCTTTATACTTTAGAGAAATTTCAATAAATTTTTGGGGTATTTCCCCTGTTTCCTCAAAACTAGCGATAAAGCCTTCACTTTGCAAAACTTGGGCGATCGCTTTTGTCATGCGAGTGGAAGGAACTTTGGTGGTTTGATGCTTGACCATACAGGCATTGCGAATGCGGGTCAGCATATCTGAAATAGTATCGGTTGCTGCCATTATTTCCTATTGTTATTTTTTGAGGCTAAGAAGGTTAATTTTCACGAAAAGGCATTCCCATTTCTTTGAGTAAAGCTCGCCCTTCTTCATCGTTAGCTGCGGAAGTGACGATGGAAATATCCATCCCTCTAATTTGATCGATGCTATCGTAGTCAATTTCAGGGAACATTAGCTGTTCTCGAACTCCTAGACTATAGTTGCCGCGACCATCAAAACTTTTGGGACTAATCCCCCGAAAGTCACGAATTCGAGGCAAAGCCAAGGCGATTAATCGATCTAGAAAAGCATACATTTTTTCGCCACGAAGAGTCACCATAATCCCTACGGGCATTCCTTGACGAATTTTAAATCCAGCGATCGCTTTTTTAGCTCTGGTGACTACTGGTTTTTGCCCTGTAATTACCATCATTTCGTTAATTGAAGATTCTAAAGCCTTGGCATTTTGTGATGCCTCTCCTAAACCGCGATTAATCACGATTTTGACTACCTTGGGAACTTGGTGAACGTTAGTAAAGCTAAACTGTTCTGTTAGCTTGGGAACGATATCTTCTAAATATCTAGTTTTAAGTGGTTTTGGCATAATAATTGGGTTTTCCTGGGCTTGGTCAGGAGACAATGAATGATTAAGGCGCAATTACTCAAATTAATCGATGATTTCGCCTGTTTTTCTCAGCATACGCACTTTGCGACCGTCTTCTGTGAAGGTATAGCCTACTCGACTAACCGTTTTCTCCTTGGTGGAGTACAGCATGACGTTAGAGCTATGGATCGGTGCTTCAAAGGTGATAATCTGACCCGATTCTCCTTCTTGCTGGGGCTTGACGTGCTTGGTGCGAACGTTTACTCCTTCGATAGTCACTTGACTAGTCTTGGGATTCACGGTGGTAATCTCACCTACTTTGCCCTTATCCCGTCCAGAGATAACTTGGATAGTATCTCCTTTCCTGACGTGCATTTTTTGACGGATTGCTGTTTTTTTAGTTTTCGCCATTTATATTACCTCTGGAGCTAAAGAGACAATTTTGGTAAAGTTACGCTCTCTTAATTCTCTTGCCACAGGGCCAAAAACCCTAGTCCCTCTAGGATTGCCCTGCTCGTTAATGATCACGGCTGCATTATCGTCAAAACGAATGCTCATACCGCTAGGACGATTGACGGACTGCTTAGTTCTGACAATCACTGCTTTGACGACCTCAGATTTTTTGACTCCCATATTGGGGAGAGCATCTTTGACTACCGCCACGACGACATCGCCAATAAAGGCATAAGGACTGTTGCCCTTGCCAATGACACGCAAACACATTAGCTTACGAGCGCCACTGTTATCTGCGACGTTTAAATAGGTCTGTTGTTGAATCATTTTGTCACTTCGACCGAGGTTGGTTGATAAAAATTAATTTTGTTTGGATTCAATAATTTCCTCGACCGTCCAGCGTTTAGTTTTACTGAGGGGACGAGTTTCTTTGATGCGTACGCGATCGCCAATTTTGCATTGGTTCTCGGCATCATGTACCTTGTACTTTTTGGTTCGGACGACAATTTTGCCGTACTTGGGGTGGGGAGAACGGTTTTCAATTGCCACGACAATGGTTTTATCCATTTTGTCGCTCACTACGTCTCCAACTCTTTCTTTTACTGCCATAGTCTATTCTCCTTTTGCAGTAGCGATTTCGCGCTCACGTTCTACGGTTAATAGTTGTGCCAAACGGTGTTTGGCGTGCTTGAATAAGTGAGGTTTTTCTAAACGGCGAGTCGCCTGTTCTAACCTCAGTTGAAATAACTCTCGCTTAACCGCTAAAATTTCTGCTGAGAGATCATCCCCATCTAGTTTTCTAGCGTCTTCAATCTTAGGTAGAGCCATTACATATAATCCTCATCGCGAGTAATAAATTTAGTCTTGATGGGTAGTTTTTGAGCAGCTAAGCGCATCGCCTCTTTGGCTATGTCTTCAGGGACTCCAGCCATTTCAAACATGACCCTGCCTGGTTTGACTACCGCCACCCAAAATTCAGGTGAACCTTTACCCGAACCCATCCTGGTTTCAGCTGGACGCATGGTAACAGGCTTGTCAGGAAAGATCCTAATCCAAATTTTTCCACCCCGTTTTACATAGCGCGTCATGGCTCGACGAGCAGCCTCTATTTGACGCGCAGTGATCCAGGAAGGTTCAGTCGCCTGTAGGGCATAATCACCGAAGTTAAGAGTGTTACCACGGTACGCCATCCCTCTCATCCGACCACGGTGTTGTTTACGATATTTCGTTCTTCTGGGACTAAGCATAATAGTATTATTTTGCTAAAGTAAGTCTTGTTAATAGTTAATTACTCTGAGCGATCGTCAAATTTTTGACGGCGACGTTGACGGCGAGGAGCTTGAGTAGGCGCAGCGGCTTCTTCTTGTCCAGGAATGATTTCGCCTTTGAAGACCCAGACCTTGACACCTAAAATCCCATAGATGGTCAAAGCGGTACGGTAGGAGTAATCAATATCAGCTCTGAGGGTATGTAGTGGGACTCGACCTTCCCTGACCCATTCTGTACGGGCAATTTCTGCACCGTTTAAGCGACCGCTAACCTGGATTTTAATCCCCAAAACTTCAGCTCGTTGCGCTCTTTGAATCGCTTGACGAACCACTCGGCGAAAGGAAACCCGACGCTCAAGTTGTTGACAGATATACTCAGCGATCAAGGCAGCATCCGCATCGACGCGAGGAACTTCAATGACGTTAATGCGAATCTGACGGTTATTGCCGACTTTCTCTTGTAGCTCTGTCCGTAGTTTTTCAATTCCTGAACCACCACGACCTACTACTACCCCAGGTCTAGCGGTATTAATTGCCAGGTCAATTTGATCTGCTTTGCGCTCGATTTTGACTTGAGCAATACCTGCATTGTTCAACTCTTTGTTGACGTATTCTCTAATTAAGCGATCTTCTTGTAGTAGTTCGGGATAACGTTTAGAGTCCGCATACCAACAAGATTGGTGTTCTTTGGTGACTCCTAAACGAAAGCCTGTTGGGTGTATCTTCTGTCCCACAAATGTTTCCTCGTATAGTAATTAAATTCGGCTAAATTCGGCGAATTAAGATTTTAATCGGTTACTTCTGGCGCTACGGCTACAGTAATATGACAGGTTGGCTTGCGGATTTGATAAGCTCTACCTTGCGCTCTGGGGCGATAACGTTTGAGAACAGGGCCACCATCAGCAAAAGCTTTACTGACTACCAAAGTTGCAGGATCTAAACCATTGTTATGTTCTGCATTAGCTACTGCTGACCGCAATGCTTTTAAAATTGGGTCACAGGATTTATAGGGCATGAACTCTAAAATAATTAGAGCTTCTCGATATTGACGACCGCGAATTTGGTCTAAAACTCGTCTGACCTTAAACGGGGACATCCGAATATATTTGGCGATCGCCTTAACTTCGTTACTTGTATCTATTGCCATAGTATTATTTACGGTCTAGCGTCTCCCTTTTTTGTCGCCTTTAGCATGACCCCTAAAGGTACGGGTAGGAGCAAATTCTCCTAGTTTATGTCCTACCATTTGATCGCTGACAAATACAGGAATGTGTTGGCGACCGTTATGTACAGCGATCGTGTGTCCTACCATTAAGGGTAAAATGGTTGAAGCTCTAGACCAAGTTTTGATTACTTCTTTTTTGTTATTGGCGTTCAACCTTTCAATTTTTTTGAGCAGGCTGTCAGCGATGAAGGGCCCTTTTTTTAAAGAACGGCTCATAATTTATAGATCAACTTTTAAAGATCAACGATGAATTAACGACGACGACGAATAATTAGCCTGTTGCTGGGTTTGTTTTTCTTGCGAGTTTTCTTACCCAAGGCTGGCTTACCCCAAGGAGATACAGGCCCACTTCTACCGATAGGAGCGCGGCCTTCACCACCACCATGAGGGTGATCGCAGGGGTTCATCGCACTACCACGAACTTCAGGTCTTCTGCCACGGTGACGCATCTTACCTGCTTTACCGAGCTTCAAGTTGCGGTATTCGACGTTGCCTACCTGTCCGATAGTGGCGTAACATTCTTTACGCACCATTCTGACTTCTTTGGAGGGAAGACCAATAGTAACGTAGTCACCTTCTTTGGCCATAACTTTAGCAGCAGCACCAGCAGCGCGCACAATTTGTCCACCTCTACCTGCTACTAATTCAATGTTATGAACTGTTTCACCCAAGGGCATTTTGCTCAAGGGTAAAGCATTCCCGACTTCAATCGGCGCGTCTTCACTGGCAATAATTGGTGTCCCAACCTGCATCCCCACCGCTGCCAAAATATAGCGTTTTTCGCCATCTTCGTACTGCACTAAAGCAATACGAGCATTACGGTTAGGATCGTATTCGATCGCAATTACTTCACCTTGAATATTACGTTTGTCACGGCGGAAATCGATGATCCGATAGAGACGTTTATGTCCGCCACCACGACGACGACTAGTAATTACACCACGGTTGTTACGACCTTTTTTACGGTGCTTATATTTGGTTAACGATTTTTCGGGGTTACTCTTGGTAATTTCCGCAAAATCGGGGACTACTGCTTGGCGAGTCCCTGGTGTGTATGGTTTAAATGAACGAGTACCCATAATTTGCTTTTGCTAGCTTTTTCGAGTGCGAGTTTTTATACGTCAGGGAATAAGGCGATGGAATCACCTTCTTTCAAGGTCACAATTGCTCTTTTGTATTGAGCCTTGTATCCTACAAATTTACCAACGCGACGCTTTTTACGAGGTAGGGTCAAGGTGTTTACCTTAACCACGGTGACATCAAACAAGCTTTCAATGGCTGCTCTAATATCAGGTTTGGTCGCTTTGGGTAAGACATCAAAAACGTACTTACCTAGCTCCATTTGGATTGTGCCTTTTTCGGTAATAATCGGTTTAAGGATTAAGTCGGCTAAATCTCTTTCTTTATACCTAGTCACTATAAACCTCCTGGATCTGTTCTAAAGCGTCTTTGGAGACGACAATTTTATTAGCGTGAAGCACATCGATCACGTTAAGATTAGTCGCTTTAATCATTTTGACTTTAGCGATGTTGCGGGTGGACAGATTTACGTTGTCGGAAACTTCTTTGAGGATCAACAACACTTTTTCGTCGGCACCGATACCCCAACGCTCTAAAGCGGCAAGAACCTCTTTAGTTTTAGGACGGTCAAGCTCAGCACCAAAATTCTCGACGACAACCATGTCTTCTAGACGAGAACTAAATGCTGTTCTCAGCGCTAAGCGTCTTTCCTTACGATTCATCTTGGTGCTGTAGTCTCTGGGTTTTGGCCCAAAAATTACACCACCACCACGCCACAGTGGAGAACGAATCGAACCAGCACGAGCGCGACCAGTTCCTTTTTGTCTCCAAGGCTTGCGTCCACCACCACGGACTTCCGCACGAGTTTTACTGGAAGCTGTTCCTTGGCGAGCATTATTTAGCTGACGAACTGCTGAGCGATGCACAATATGTTCAGCATTCTCTGGCTTTGCTACTTTTAGCTCAAAAGATGTCTCGCCTACATCTTCCCCCTGCCAATTTTTGACTACACAATTAACCATGGTTATTTGTTATTTTATTTGTTCTTCAATACCTAATGAGCTGTTATTTCTCTATCCCACAATCTTGCTGGGAGAGATACTTAAAAGAGAGCCAGGCTTACCAGGAATTGCTCCTTTAATCAGTAGTAAATTCTGTTCTGCGTCAACTCTGACAACTTTCAGCTTGCGAGTAGTTACTTGCTTTCCACCATAACGTCCAGCCATTTTTTTACCAGGATAGGTACGACCAGGAGTAGTACCTGCACCAGTAGAACCAGGCGCACGGTGGCTTTTAGAACCGTGACTCATTAAACCACGGTGAAAATTGTGGCGCTTATGATAACCTGCAAAACCACGACCCATGGTTTTACCACTAACATCAACCGTTGTTTCTGTATTGAAAATTTCAGCAATGTCTAAAGCTTTTCCTAGCTCATAGCTTCCTGTATCTTCAAGACGATACTCTTTGAGATGACGTAGAGGAGTTGCACCTGCTTTATTTAAGTGACCCAATTCAGGTTTGGATAAAGCTTTTTCTTTTACTTCACCGTACCCAACTTGAATGGAACTATAGCCATCCGTTTCTTTAGTTTTGATTTGAGTAACGATACAGGGCCCAGCTTGAACCACAGTAACGGGAATTGCATTCCCAGATTCTGGATCGAAAACCTGAGTCATACCTAACTTAGTGCCAAGGATACCGACAGACACGAATTGAACCTCACTAATATTGCAACACAATAAGCCAGCCTTAGTTTGATTTAAATTTGGGCTGACATATATTTACCGCAGACTACACCGCCTTACAGCGTAGCTCTAACTGACGAAAAACAGGCATCATGTCATGATCTAGAAAATCTAGTTATTTAATGATGTCTAGCAGCAAATATATAATTTTGTTTTCTAAGATTTACAGTTAGATACAGCTTGAGCCTAAACTCTGCCACGACTAACTTTTAAAGTTACCTTGACCCTCTAAGACTTAAAAGAAGTAAATTCTGTCAGTTTCTTGAGGAGGTAGCAAACCCTATAAAATTTCTCACTAGCCCCGTAACAAGGTTGTTTTTTGTGATTACACAGTTAAAACTCGCTGGTTTAGCCTTCAAGACTATGATTAGTGACTCTTGGGCTGGGGGATGATTAGACTTTATATCTATATAGTGTGAGATTTGCCAGTTTTGACCACAATCACTAATGATACATGATACTGTCAGTTTCTGACAAGAATATTTTATGATAGTTGGGCAGATTCAACAGACAATTTGTTAATTGCGATATTCAAGAAGATACTGTTCAATCTGAGTTTGCTCCCCTTCAATAAAGCGATCGCAACTCACTTGAGTTAATCCTAATTCAGTAAATTGTGACAATTCGACAGTGGATAATGCCCAAGGTGGCCCATCTGGGATCGTATTAGCCTCACGGTGACGAGTAACAACTAGAAGTGTTCCGTTGGGCGCGATTAAAGCAGCAATTTTTTGGATAACAAGCGATCGCACATTTAAAGGTAATGCCTGAATCGTGCGACATTCAAAGACAAAATCAAACTTGCCTTGCCATTGGGGATCGAGGTTAAATAGATCTGCTACTAGATAATTGACTGTAGATTGAGGAAATCTTTGTTGACACCAAGCGATCGCTGTTGGGGAAATATCAAATGCCGTCACTTGATAACCTATACTATTAAGCAGCTCAGCATCGTCTCCTAAACCACAACCAATCACTAAAGCGGTTTTGCCCTGTGCTTGAGGTGAAGCGTTTAACCACTGCTGTAGATAAGGATGAGCCTGATTTTTTGCCCAGGGTACTCGCGCTGTATCACCTTTTGCCTCTGCATATAAAGGTTCAAACCAACCAGTCGGATTTTGCGGGTCTACTGAATTGTTAGCCAAGGATTTTACGTTTGATTGACAATACTTACGTTATGTTAGTTATTCAAACACATAATTTATATTTAAAGAAATATCCAATCCCTAGCTTGTGAGATGAATAGCTACACTCTTAACCTAAAACCACTAGCCAATAAGATTACAGTTGAACATTTCGAGCAACTATGTCAGCTTAATCCTGAACTAAAGCTAGAAACGAACTATCGAGGAGAATTGATTATTATGTCTCCAACTGGATATGAGACTGGGATGAATAATGCTGGATTAATTGCTCAATTTTGGAATTGGAATCGACAAGATCGATTAGGGATAGTTTGTGATTCGTCTACAGGGTTTATCCTCCCCAACGGTGCAATTCGTTCTCCTGATGTTAGTTGGATTGCTCAAGCGAGAGTTGCTCAATTTAGTAAGGAAGAGAAAGCTAAATTTTTACCTCTCACGCCAGATTTTGTCTTAGAGTTAATGTCTCCTAGCGATCAATTGAAAACTCTTCAAGCAAAGATGACGAGCGACCCCGCGTCGTCCGAAGGCGCAAGGGCGCCAGTGCGGTTTATCCGTGAACGCGCGAGGATGCAGGAATATCGAGATAATGGAGTTAAATTAGGCTGGCTAATTAATCCGCAGCAGCAGCAAGTAGAAATCTATCGTCCAGCTAAACCAGTAGAAGTAGTTAATCAACCCAGTTTTTTATCTGGAGAAGACATATTGCCTAATTTAGTTATCGAGTTAGATTTTATCTGGCAATAGTTATGCTGTGTGGTAGTTGTGATCTCCAGAACAATAGATGAAATTTGATTATTTACGGCGAATTTATTTAAGCGATACCGATGCAGCAGGAGTAGTTTATTTTGCCAAAGGATTAGAAATCTGCCATCAAGCCTATGAAGAGTCGTTGACTCAGGCAGGAATTAGCCTGAAGCAGATGATCGAAGAGGGAAAGACTGCCTTACCGATTGTTCATGCAGAGATCGATTTTTTGCGTCCTCTTTTTTGCGGGGATCAAATCCAGATCGGCTTAGTTGCCAGTTTAATCGATCAGCGTGAATTTGCGATCGCCTATCAGATATCTCCTGTCGATAATTTAGAACAAATTTTAGTTAAGGCTCAAACTCGTCATGTTTGTATCAATCCTCAAATTAGACAGAAAAGAGATTTACCAGCAATCATGCTTGAGTGGTTAGGAATTTAAACCTTCTTTTTGACGAGCTAAAGGAAGTTTATACCAAGGTAAATTTGGATATTGGTGATGTTCCCAATGGTAGCCAAAATGGTAACAGGCAATAAAAGACCAAAACACTGAGTAATTATTACTTATAGCTCGATGTCGATCTGGATATTTTTCATTTGTTTGGCGATGAGGTAAAAAGATCCCAAAAGTAAAAAGTTGCAAGGAACTTATTAAAATAGGAATCACCCAAAATAAAAATATATTAATTATAGAAACATCTAGCAAAACAAACGTACAGAATACAATTGTCATCCCAATTAATAAAATCCAAAATTGTCTACCTTTTTGATATTCTTGCATAAAGCTGATATACCAAAGTAAGAAATTATTTGAGTGTAAACAGTTAAAATCTGGGTCTTTTTCGGTAGCAGGATATTGATGATGTAATCGATGATTTTTTGCCAAAACTTTGTAAGGCAGTAGCGCATACAACCAAGAAGTTATGTAGCCGATCGCCTGATTGATTTGAGAATTTGGACAAATAGTTCCGTGTATTGCCTCATGGGTAGTAATAAAAAGTCCTGTCTGAAAAAAAGTTCTCAAGCAAAAACCTAGAATAATTAAACCTGGAGATACTGTAGTAATATCTAGTGCTAAAAGACTGATTAAACTAATAAACCAAAATGAAATTAAAACTACACTAACAATAATTCCGATGGCGGAATTAACATTTATCCAGCTTGACTTAGCTAATAATTGATTAAGGTACATAAATTATTTCTAAGCTAATTAAACCTTGGTGCTAGTGTTTTCTGAAACAGTTTTTTGGGCTGGAATAGATGCTGATAACTTTTCTAGCTGCTGTAATAATAATTTTTTTTGTTCTTGTTCTTGAATAACTAAAGCTACTAAATGAACTATGGCTAAAGCGATCGCAGCTGTAGATAGAACATAGCTGTGGAGCGTATAAAAATGTAAAATTGTCGTGGTATTTATGCCACTACCACCTGTTAATAGATTGACAATAAATGTTCCCGCAATTGGCACAGATTCAATAATGCTCAATTCAACTTTTAAACGCCAGTAACCTAATTGATCCCAGCTAAGAATCATCGCCGTCCAACCCAAACCAATAGTTGACAAGGTTAGTAAAATACCGCCGATCCATCCCGTCAACCAACTACGTTTAAATTGTCTACCTAGAAACATGACTATAATCTGAATTAATGCCACGGCAATAATGCCATTACCAGCTAAGTTATGCAGGCTGTAGATTAGCCAACCATTCGATATAGAGTCATCTATTTGGTTTAAGGATTGATAGGCATCTCCCGCAACAGGTTCGTAGTAAAATCCGATTAAAATACCTGATATAGCTGCGATAATTGCCAAAGTTAGAATGACAATTGATAAAATAGTTGCGGTTCGTCGCAACACGAAATTATAGTTAAAAGAATTCATGTTTAGTTGAGTTTGATTGTGTCCGTGGAGTTACTTGTTGCTGGAGCTATAAATAGAGCGAAATAAGCAAAAGATTTCAGTCAATTTTGCTACAGATGAACTTACTTTCTAAAAAAATACTGTTTTTAGTTTAGTTCAAAACTATTGCTCTAAAACGATAAAATCACTCAATGATTAGCTGTCTAAAAATTATCTAACAGTCTGGATATTGAATAATAAAGTAACTGATAAATTAATCATGCTTGACCCACCAATAAAGAGTTTGGCGAATCTGGCAAATCTTAATTTTAATCCTGGTGTCTGTTCTTGCATATTTTGTTAACTTCGTTGAATTCTGTTATTTGAAGTGCTTGTTTAGAAACTAACAAATTGATTTTTAAGAAGACTCTATCACAGGGTGTATGATTTTTAATTTAACTTATTCTTTATTATGTAAACGATCGCATTGAGAGTAATTTATTACTAGGGAAAGATAATCAGCAAAAAAGATTAACCTATTGTATAGATATAATTGAGCAAAAACTTGCGCTTAATCTTAAAGCGAAAATCACCAACATGTTTATTCCTCCTGGTTTCAGCCAAAAATCTATTCAAACGAGCTTAGGCTACATAGCTTACTACACCAACGATCGCCCACCCTGGAAGGAAGCAGAAACTGATGAGCGAGAAACCCTAGTGTTTTTGCATGGTTTGGGTGGTGGTTCATCGGCTTATGAGTGGTCAAAAGTTTATCCCGCTTTTGCTGCCCAATATCGCATCCTCGCCCCCGATCTGCTAGGTTGGGGAAGATCGGCTCATCCCCAACGCAACGAGCAAGTGGAAGACTATTTGATAACCATCGAAGAATTTATCAAACACACCTGCACCAAACCCGTTACAGTAATAGCCTCCGCACTTACCGCCGCCTTTACCATTCGGGTAGCGATCGCAACTCCAGAGTTATTTAAATCCTTAATTCTAACTACCGCAGCAGGATTGAATGAGCTTAGTAAAGATTATCAAGACAACTTTTTTACTCAATTAGCTGCCACGCCGATAGTCGATCGCCTACTTTACAATACGGGAGTAGCTACCAGTTTTGGCATTCGTAGTTTTTTAGAACAAAGACAGTTTGCTAATAAAGACCGAATCACTCCCGAAATGGTAGAGGCATACTTGCAATCGGCAAAACAACCCAATGCCGAATATGCTGCACTATCTTTTGTGCGGGGCGATCTTTGCTTTGATTTGACTCAATATATTACTCAATTAACCACCCCTACAGCCTTAATTTGGGGTCAGGCATCAGAATATACGGGGCCAGAGGTCGGATATCGATTACAAGCATTGAACCCTCAAGCAATTCGGATTATGTACCAGTTAAATAATGTGGGGTTCACGCCTCAACTGGAATTACCTGCTGTTACCATCGGTTTGATTCAGCAATTTTTACCTCAACTAGAATCAACAGTAGAAAACTATTGACTCGATTAAAATGGGCGTAGCATAAAACTACGCCCTAACTAATCTATGCATTTACAACTACGCCACCATTAGGGTGTAGCACCTGTCCTGCAAAATAAGAAGAATCATCCGAAGCTAAGAAAACAAAGCTGGTGGCAACTTCAACTGGTTGACCAGGACGTTCCATGGGAACTTGTTTCCCAAAACCTTTGACCTGTTCGGCGGGAAAAGCATCGGGAATAAAAGGAGTCCAAATTGGGCCAGGCGCAACACCGTTAACACGAATACCTTTTGCTAGTAAAGACTGAGACAAGGAACGAGTAAAGGCGAGGATTGCACCTTTAGTTGTGGAATAGCTCAGTAAAGATGCGTTACCTTTGTAGGCATTGATCGAGGTAGTGTTGATAATTGAACTACCTTCCTTGAGGTGAGGAATAGCAGCTCGACAAAAGTAAAACATGGAAAAGATGTTGGTGCTAAAAATACTGCCCAAACGTGCCGAATCGATATCTTCTAAAGTTTCGGCATTTTCCATATATTGCTCGGCAGCATTATTAACTAAAATATCTAGCTTGCCTAATTCAGCAACGGTTTTTGCCACTGCTTCATGACAAAATTTTTCACCACTAATGTCGCCTGCAATAATTAAGCATTTTTGCCCTTGAGCTTCGACTAGTTGTTTAGTTTTCTGGGCATCTTCATGTTCGTTGAGATAAACGATCGCCACATCTGCACCTTCTTTAGCGTAGAGTACTGCCACAGAGCGACCAATACCACTGTCCCCACCTGTAATTAGGGCAACTTTCCCCTTTAATTTATCGCTGCCTTTGTAGCTGTCGCGATCGTACTGGGGTGCTGGATTCATTTCAGATTCAAATGCTGGCTTTTGATTCTGAGACTGAGCAGGAATTTGATCGGCGGAAATAGTCATTATTCTCCTTTTATCTTTTTTACTCTTTTAATATGTACAGTTGCTACCTAATTAATCTTCCCTCTGAACAATTTGCTGGGGGAATATTGCTTAGTTACATTCCTCAGAACTCTAAAAACGAAAAGCGATTATAGGTAGCTAATGTTAATTTAGAAAAAAAAGACTTAGAAGATATGGGTCATAAGTTAGATTTTAAATTTTAGAATTTTAGGGCGATCGCCCTAATGAGTAATATCTAATTAACCTAAGTTCGGGTTAAGACAATTGATCGAAATGTAGCGTGTTTGTGGTAAAAAAATTTTGAATGGCGATGAATGTCCAAGGTAGTAGCGATGACTAAAACTTTTGGCAAGTAATAAACGTTATGTTTATACTCTTATGATACAGACTTTTTTCTAGTCTAATTTCTAGTCTAAAAATAGCCTAAAAAAATAGTACAATTAAAATACAAAATTTAAAAACTAGAGAAATGCCACAAATAAAAATTAGTTTGTCGGCAACTAATGCTGAGTTTATTGCCAATTATCAAGCTTTTGGCTATCCGAGTAAATCGGCGATTGTTGCTGATGCAGTATCTAGATTAAATAAAATTCTCAAGGAAGAAGCTTTAATCAATTCAGCAGAACTTTATCAGGAAGTTTATGACCATGATGCTGACCTACAACAACTAACCGATGATGCAGCTAACTCATGTCTAGATACGGTGTGTTTTGAGTAAAAAGATTCTCGCTCAAGAACCGCCTTTAGAATTCAGACCAAAAAAAGGGATGGTCGCGGATTTTAATCTCAATCCCACTAAAGGTTCGGAAACTGGTAAAATTCGCCCTTGTATCGTGGTTACCAATGATATTTACAATGCCAGACTGAGCGTTATTCAAGTTGTCCCACTTACGGAATGGTCAGAAAAAAAAAGTAGAATTTTAACCAATGTTACCCTAATCAATAATAAGACCAATGGATTGGACAAAAAATCAATTGCTGATTGTCTACAGACAAGACCAGTTGATTATACTAAGCGATTTGTCCAATATCGTGGAGTAATTACTCCCAAAAATCTCCAAAAAATAAATGATGCCTTAATCACTATTTTTGGGCTAGAAATTTGATTGGCTTTCACCGCAATTTACTTAACTATTATCGGTAAGACGATCGCCCTAATTAGTAATATCTAATTGCAACAACATGTTTACAATTTACGTACAGTAGAAGAATTAAAAAGAATACGAATCCATTCAAGTTTGTCTACTTCAAATCAGGCGCTCGGTTTTTCGAGATTTAGCGATCGCCTTTAATGTATTTACTGATTTTATTAGCAAGCCAAACAATTTCTTGATTAGTAAAAATAAAGCCAGTCAAATTATTTAGATCATATTCTTTATTCTTTGTTATGATAAATAGCTTGGGATATATATTATTAATTTCTTTATTAGATTCAATAATCTTTATATCAATAATCTCTTTAATTTTGAACGTTTTTTGTTTTCTTTTAAAACTTGAAGAAATATTAATTTCTTCATCACTAATGTTTATTGAAGTTTCAGTTACAAACTGTATAACTAAAACAAAATTGACGATAGTTCCAAGTCCTATCCAAGGCATTGAAAAAAAAGTCAAACCTATTTTATAAACAAGCTCTGCATAATATATTCCATAAATAATTGCAGATAGATTAAGTAACAAGAGAATATCTACTACCATAAAAATGGTAGTTATAGGATTATTAAATCCTGGTGGTGGAAAAATAAAATTTATGCTTTTATCTGTTTCTATTGTTGTAAATCTGTTTTGCTCGCTTTTTTCCATTTTCAAAAATCAACTTATTTTTCTTCCATTTTACTAACTAAAAAACAAATTATCATTACCAGAATTTACAGTGCTAGTAGCTTGTGGGCAATACTAGATGGTTTTAAAAAAGAAAATGTATTGTTTTTAGCGATCGCTTTAAACCAATTCTAAATTTATGAATTTGTTCGGGAGACATAGGGCGATCGCAAAAATTAAATTACTCTAACTATTTTCTAACAGTTCATGTAATTGCTTTATTAGTGGCGGTAAATCTGTCTTAATTGTTTCCCAAGTTATGCTTAAATTTACCTGAAAATACTCATGAATGATCACATTCCGAATCGCACGCATATCAACCCAAGGAATTTCTGGATACAAAGACTCTACCTCTGGTAAAAGCTGCCCTGCTGCTTCGCCCATAATCGCTAGATTGTACAAAACTGCTTTAACTGTTTTAGGATCTTGCTCAAAATCGGCAAAAGACATTCCTGCAATAAATGATTCAATTTCTTTACTCATTTCTAAAATGTCTCTAATCCGTCTTGATAAGTTTCTAGAAGGCACGTATAGCCTCCTGTAAGACTACCTCTCGTAAATCTTCTTTGAGAGAATCTGGTGTTCCCAAATCTACTTTACAACCCAAAATTTTCTCTAAATATCGCTGCAATCTAACGAAAGTGAACAATCCAATAGTTTGCTCGAACTCAACTAGCAAATCTACATCACTCTCGGCATTGGCTTCATCACGTGCAACTGAGCCGAAGATTAGTAAAGATTTGACCTTAAATTCTTGAAGAGAAGGTTTGTAAGAGTTTAACAATTCTATAACATCGTCTTTTTGAAGGGATTGCCTAGTATTTTTGAGATTCATATTCTTCTGAGTTTCAACTCTTTTGTGTTCAATTTTAATCTATTGCTACTACTGCTATTTAAATTTAACTTGTGGCCAATGCTAGATGGTTTTAAAAAATAAAATGCATTGTTTTTAGCGATCGCCTTGTCAACATAGCAGTGCTATTTCATTCTCATATATCCAGAGAATAAATTCTCTGTCTAAGTAGATTAAGTCCGTTTAAACGGACTTGAATTTTAAGCCAAGAAATTTATTTCTTGGTTCACTACAGTTAAAACGAAATAGCCTTTGTTAACATAGCTTCAATATCTTTCTAATTAAAATCTCTAACCAAAGATAGTTGAACACACTTGGAGATCAAAATAAGCTTAGTTTAATCAAATTTAAGTTTATCAGGTCAAATTTAACTATGGAATTTCATGTACCTACCTTAGACAGTAAGGAAAAAAGCACAGAGCTAAAAGAAGTAATTTTAACTTCTGAGCCAAATGCTGATGTCAATATTGATTTAGATTCTCAGAAAATAATGATTGAGTCTGAAGCATCTGCTGAAACTTTTAAACAGTTGATTGTGGCAACGGGACATAAAATTAGCTAGCAGTCTGTTTAGAGATTAAAAAGAAACAAGGGCTAATCGTTACGGACGATCGCAAAATCAATTTAATATTTTCCATTAACAGCGCCGAAGTCTAAGACTTTGATGATGTTTGCAAAAACTGTTGGATTTTTTGTGCTGCATGACGCAAAGTATCGGGATCTCTGACTAAAGCAAACCGTATATAGCCTTCCCCCGCCTGCCCAAATCCTGCTCCAGGAGAGGCAGCAACTCCAGTCTGCGCCACCAATTTAGTGCAGAAGTCAACGGAATTATGTTGCCAGGGTTCGGGTAGTTTTGCCCAAATATACATAGTGGCACTGGGAGATGGTACTGACCAACCAATATCTTGGAGTGCTTGGATGAAAACATCTCGGCGTTGTTGAAAAGTCTGCACTGTTTGAGCTATGGATTCTGGAGAACTAGACAAAGCTGCGATCGCCCCAGTTAAAATACCCCGATATTGATTAAAATCCACCACTGCTTTTATTTGCCTCAAGGCTTGAATTAAAGAGCGATTGCCGATCGCATAACCGATGCGAAATCCGCCCATGTTATAGGATTTGGAAAGAGTAAAGAATTCAATGCTTAATTCTTTTTGGGGATCGGCTTGCAAGATAGATGGGGCGAATACTTGTGAATCAAATACCAGATCTACATAGGGAAAATCATGTACCAAAACTAAATTGTGTTGGCGACAAAAGTTTACGGCTTGGTTGAAAAAGGTTAAAGGTGCGATCGCTGTAGTGGGATTATGGGGATAACTTAGCACCATCATTTTTGATTTTGATAGTATCTCTAGAGGTATATCTGCAAACACAGGTAGAAAAGCGTTTTCCGCCAGTAAAGGCATAGGATAAATTACCCCTCCTGCGAGATACACCCCACCTGCATGGGAAGGATAACCAGGATCTAAAAGTAAGGCAATATCACCTGGGTTAAGGATAGCTAAGGGTAAATGGGCTGTTCCTTCCTGAGAGCCAATTAAGGGTAAAACCTCTGTCTCAGGATCGACGGCGATACCAAACCGTTTACTATACCAGTCGGCAGCAGCAACACGAAAATCTTTAGTTCCAGCATGAAGTAGATAACCGTGAGTACTCGGATCTTCTAGGGCATTAGCGATCGCCTTAAGAGTAGCTTGAGCAACAGGTAAATCTGATGAACCTAAAGATAAATCAATAATTTCTTTGCCTAAACTTTTAGCTTGAGTTTTAGCGCGATCCATATCAGCAAAGACGTTGCGGGAAATAGATTGTAGTCGTCTGGCAAATTGCATCGGGATTAATAAATGAGGATTTTTGTTTTGTTTAAACCTGTTAAAGCTTTCAATTCTGGCTAAGTTTTAGGTGGAATATAAAACTGGCGACCAATAATTTTACCTAATAAGGAGGAGCGAGACAGCAGAATTAGACTAGTTAAAAAGATCACTACAGCGACTCTAAGCTTATTGTCCCAGCTTACCTGTAAGTCTCCCCAATAATGAGAACCTAGCAACACCGTATGACCAACCGCTAAGATCAAACCAGGTACAGTCAAAAGATGAATTCTACGCCAGCGTCTACCCAGTTTTTGTTGTAGGCGATCGCTACTAGTAATTGCCGCAGGAAACATCAAGGCTAGACTGAGAATGCCTAATACCATACCCAGACGATGCTGAGGTAACATAAAGGCGATCGCGTCAAGATTCCAATTTAAGGAATGGTCTAACATGTGGGCAGTATGAGCCAAGGCGAGGATAAATGCACCCACGCCAATGAGCCGACGATATTGTAAGGGTACTGTCCAGAAGCCACTGAGAGGACGAGCAATCAATGCCAGCATCAGTAGTAACAATGCACCATGTCCTGTATAGTCCACCATTACATCAGAGCGCAACAGAGTTAAAATCCCAATTGCTAACGTTACCCAGCCTCCTAGCCTAAACAGTTGGCTACGTCGATCTGCACTCACTTTAGAAGCAGATATGCCTACCCCTAACATCATGGGGGCTGTACCTAAGCCAAAACAAAGCATTGTCAGTGTACCAGCTAGTAAGCTTCCTGTTTCTACTGCTTTTAGCTGTGCTGTGTATAAAAAGCCACAAGGAATTAGTCCCCAAGCTCCTCCTAACAGGAAGGGAGTCCACCACTGTTGTTGAGTAGAAAGCTGATTCATCCCCGAATTTAAACGACTGTGAATTTCTCCTGATAGGGGATGTAAAAAGGGTAGACGTGGTAGCCAGTTGGGTTTTATTTGCCCAATGCCGAACCAAATTAGTAGACTTCCTGTGACGATCGCCATTACTTGCCGTAGATTACTACCAATACCTGCCAATTGCCCACTGGCAACTACAATTGACCCCACACTACCTAAAGCAGCACCAACCAAGGCATAGCTGATGACTCGACCTAGATTAAGGAGTAGATGAAATTGCCAACCATTAATTTTTGGCGGGCGATGCTCGTTAGCGTCGCGATCGCCTTGAGACAAGGCTAATGCTACAGTCAATGGCCCACACATCCCGATGCAGTGACCAAAACTTCCCAAAAATCCCAAAGCAACAATGAGCAGTAAATCTAACACTTATTTTGTCTGGCAAAAACTCTCTTTTATATTCGTAGCAAACTACGCTTAATGTGAATTATCTTCGTTCTAATTTACGAGCTTTTAGCTTTTAGCTTTTAGCTTTTAGCTCTTAGCTTTGAAAAACTCCTCACATAATTCCTGCTCGATCAACAATTTATTTGGCAACGCCTGTCTCCGCGTAAATACGTAAATACTGGTAATATTGTAAGCTAAATAAAATTATGTAAGGGTTTTTATATTTTTCATTAGCTTGGATCACTTTGATCGAAAGTAATTTGTTTGCTTGAGTTTTGCTTAATTTGCGAATATTCGGCTCTCAATAATAACTTAAGCAAGAATTTATCGAATTTTTAAATAGATTAATAATGGTTAAAATGTCTAAAAATAAAATTAATAACGGCAAAGATCGATTTAGTTCTGAGTTAATTGCAAGTGATACTTTCCAGAATCCTATTTTAGCGAATAATGAACAGAACAATCCTACAGTAATAGCAACTCCTCAAGCAGTTATTTCAGGACAAGAATTGAAGCAAACTGATTCTCATCCAGAAAAGGTTAACAAAGAAGGGGGCGAATTAATCAAGGTTGAGACAAAATCTCTATACAACAGTCAAGACAAGTCAATTTTTCAAATCATCAAAGCTAGAACAGCAGCTATTTTAGTAGGTAGTGCGGTGATGTTGCCTATCCTAGCAATAGGGACAGCAACTTACTATTTTGGTAGTCAAGCTGTTAACAAACAAACAATCCTCTCAAAACGAACCAATAATAATGGCTTAGCTGAAACAGAGTTAGCACGACAACAAAAACTACTGGCAGGTTTATTAATTGCTACTGGAACAACAGCTTTGCTAGCTGGCACTGTGGCTACTTTGGGGACAAAACGGCTGCTAGATGCGGTATCTAAAAGATCTAGAGAAGAAAGCACAGAAGCTACGGAAACCGAGGTAGATAAAGAGTTTATTCATAATTTAAGCCACTCAGTTTCACAGCCAGATGTTCTCAAAGCCATTGTAGAAGAAGCACGCACCTATCTAAATTGCGATCGCGTTGTCGTTTATAGCCTTAATCAAGATCGATACGGCGTGATAGTCGCAGAATCAGTTGCTCTTGGCTATACTCAATGGCTGGATATGACCATCGAAGATCCTTGTTTTGAAGCTAGATATCTCGATCAGTACCGTGATGGCAGAGTACGGGCAATTAATGATATTAGTAAAGTTGAAATGACTCCTTGTCATAAAGAGCAGCTAGAAGCCATGGAGGTTAAGGCTAATCTGGTCACGCCTATAGTTAATGAGGGAAATTTATTTGGCTTATTGGTAGCCCATCAATGTGAAACATCACGAGAGTGGCAAACAGGAGAAATTGATTTTTTACACCAGCTAGCTAAAAAAGCAGGTTTAGCTCTGAAAAACGCTCAGTTACTAGATAATCTGGTTCGTCTGCAAACTCAAGCAGAAACGGAGAGGCAATGGACTAACTATTTTACCGATGCGATTCAATATATCCGTCAATCGATTAAGCAAGAAGATATCCTAGAAATTACTGTCGAAGAAGTACGTCGAGTGATGATGTGCGATCGCGTGGTAGTTTATAGTCTCAATCAAGCTCGATATGGTGTGGTTGTAGCCGAATCAGTAGCTGCTGGCTATTCCAGAGCATTAAACAAAACTATTGACGATCCTTGTTTTGCAGCCAGATATCTCGATAAATACCGCGATGGCAGAGTCAGAGCCATCAATAACATCTACGAAGCGGGAATGACTCAATGCTATCTCGAACAGCTAGAAACGTTAGAAGTCAAGGCAAATCTAGTTACGCCGATCCTCAATGAAGGCAAGCTATTTGGTTTACTGGTAGCGCATCAGTGTAGTGAGCCTCGTAACTGGCAGGACTACGAAATCCGCTGGGTGACACAAATTGCCACTCAAGTTGGTTTTGCTTTAGATAATGCCCAAGTATTAGCCGAGTCTACTACCATTCAGGCTCAAGCAGAAAGAGAACGAAAATGGACTAACTATTTTACCGATGCGATTCAATATATCCGTCAATCGATTAAGCAAGAAGATATCCTAGAAATTACTGTCGAAGAAGTACGTCGAGTGATGATGTGCGATCGCGTGGTAGTTTATAGTCTCAATCAAGCTCGATATGGTGTGGTTGTAGCCGAATCAGTAGCTGCTGGCTATTCCAGAGCATTAAACAAAACTATTGACGATCCTTGTTTTGCAGCCAGATATCTCGATAAATACCGCGATGGCAGAGTCAGAGCCATCAATAACATCTACGAAGCGGGAATGACTCAATGCTATCTCGAACAGCTAGAAACGTTAGAAGTCAAGGCAAATCTAGTTACGCCGATCCTCAATGAAGGCAAGCTATTTGGCTTACTGGTAGCTCATCAGTGTAGTGAATCTCGTAACTGGCAGGACTACGAAATCCGTTGGGTGACACAAATTGCCACTCAAGTTGGTTTTGCTTTAGATAATGCCCAAGTATTGGCCGAATCTACTACCATGCAGGCTCAAGCAGAAAGAGAACGAAAATGGACTAACTACTTTACCGATGCGATTCAATATATCCGTCAATCGATTAAGCAAGAAGATATCCTAGAAATTACTGTCGAAGAAGTACGTCGAGTCATGATGTGCGATCGCGTGGTAGTTTATAGTCTCAATCAAGCTCGATATGGTGTGGTTGTAGCCGAATCAGTAGCCCCTGGATATCCTAGGGCATTAAATAAAACTATTGAGGATCCTTGTTTTGCAGCCAAATATCTCGATAAATACCGCGATGGTAGAGTTAGAGCCATCAATAACATCTACGAAGCGGGAATGACTCAATGCTACATCGCACAGCTAGAAACTTTAGAAGTCAAGGCGAATCTAGTTACGCCGATCCTCAATGAAGGCAAGCTATTTGGTTTACTGGTAGCTCATCAGTGTAGTGAGCCTCGTAACTGGCAGGACTACGAAATCCGCTGGGTGACACAGATTGCCACTCAAGTTGGTTTTGCTTTAGATAATGCCACACTCCTAAAAAAATTAAAACATGATGGTTTGCCAACGCAACTATTAAACAATTTTAGTCTTGGTATTAGTGAAGAACTCAACACATCCCAACTTTTGAAAATCTCAGTTGAACAAGCTCGTAAAGTAATCAAGCTCGATCGCGCTATGGTCTATCAGTTTGATGCTAGTTGGAACGGAAATATCGTAGCAGAATCAGTTGTTCCTGGTTATCCTAGAGGATTAAATTCTCAGATTAAAGACCCCTGTTTTGCCAAAGAATATGGCGAAAAATATCGTCAAGGTAGAATCAAAGCGATGCCTTTATGCGAAGCGGTATCCTTTAGGACGGCTAGCTTCGCAATCGCGAATATTCATCAGGCTAATTTAACAGACTGTCACTTAGAACAACTAGAATCACTAGCAGTAAAGGCTAGTCTGGTAGTACCAATTTTGCAGGGCGATCGATTATTTGGTTTACTAATTGGACATCAATGTGAAAAACCCCGCTGGTGGTTACAGTCAGAAATAGATTTATTTGCTCAACTAGCTCTGCAATTGGGATTTGCTCTAGATCGAGTTAAGTTAAGAGACGAATTGGATCTAGCCCAAGATATCCAAAGAAATCAGGACGATCGACAGCAGCTAGAACAACAGAATCTCAACCACAAGATATCAGAACTACTAAAAGAAAATCAGGCTGCATTACAAAGTCTTCAGACTAAAATTAGCCGTCAATCATCAGCGACGGGCGATTTTATCAATCAAATCTCAGAAATGAGCCAAAAGACTAACGCAATTATTAATGAAGATAATATTAACGTTGCCAGAAAAGCGATCGCCCCAACCACAGATAAAATCGAGATGCTCAATCAGTCGCACCAAATGGTTAACCCGATCGACGATCTCAAAGAAAAGATGGATTACCCAGTCAAACCAACAAAACCAGCTCAGTTACCAATGGGAGAAATTAACGTTGAAGTGAGTGAGATAACTTTAAACCCACCAAACATATATAATCCTGAGCTAGATTTCATTACAGGACAATTTACTGAAAGCTCTCAATCAGCACCGAGTTTAATCTTAATGAATCAATTTATCGGCGAGATTACTAATTTATCCAGTCAGATTTCCCAGCAATCTTTATTCGTCACCGAGTCTTTCCAGAAGCTTGCTGCATTTACCAGAGAGCTATCAGAACAGGATAAGTCTTAAAATCATAATCATTAATCAGACTTGGTAGTGTAGCAATATTACTAATCTAAAGGTATAAAACCTGCTTTAGTGATTAGCTTTTGACCTTGAGGTGTTAGCAGGAAATTGGCATAAGCTTGACCGATTTGTGAATCAGCTCTATTTTCCACAAATGTCACATATAGATAGTGAGTTAAAGGATATTGGGCAGTACGCAGTGCTTGAAAATTTGATTTATTACGACGTTTGGGACAATCAGAAGCAGGTACAAGAGGCTGTTGATAAGGAGCTACTAAGTCATCTTTTGCCCGCCCTAGAGGCAATAGTTTAATTGAACATTGGGAAATAATTGCTGCGGTGGAATCATAGTAAATCCCCCCAGGATGACTGGCTAGTTGACGAAGAGCTTCAGTTGTTGTGGGGACAAATTCTACGTTTAGAGCAAACTGTTGATTTTGCAGAATTTTCAGCTTAAAAATATCAACTAGATCTCCCGTGCTAGGAGGACGAGAATAAACAGTAATTGGTAAATCTAGACCACCTACCTCTCGCCAATTAGAAATTTTCCCCGTGTAAATTGCTTGGAGTTGACTCTTAGTCAAACCAGGGACATTGAGTTTAGGGTGAACAGCTACAGCAAGACTGTCCACAGCTACTGGTACTTGTTTAAGCTTTAAACCTTGTTGTTTGGCTAATGCATATTCTTCTGGACTTAGAGAATAAGAAGACTGTACAAAAGCTAACTGACCCTTGAGTAGCATTGCGATCGCTGGTCTAGAGCCTGGCGGTTGATTTTTTGGTTGTATATAGCGTAACTGTATTTCTGGTCGCTCTGACTGAATAACTGAATCTACTGCTAAACGTAGAGAAGCCCAAGCAGTGCTACCACCATAGTTAAAAACCCCAGTTGCGACATTTGGTACGCGAGCAAAATCAGGAATATTTTGGCTATTTTCCGTAATTTCTAGGCTGGATTGGGATAATTGCCCAATTCCTCTGCCAATTAATCCGATTGACCATGCCAAAGCAATCAAAGCTGCCATACCTACAGTAATTAAAGTCAACTTTTCATAGCTTCTCTCACGCAGATTACCCATAACATTAATTGAAGAGTAAGTA